>JBFFKF010000040.1:0-21473 GCA_041555515.1 Woeseiaceae bacterium | reverse complement strand
GCATCCTCCTGGCCGATCGCGCGCCGTGCGATATCACTGGCGGCGGTCAGGTAGGAGATCATCAAGGTCGCCGACATGCCCTGCACGTCAGCGATGTTGTCGAAGTTTGCACTCATCTGGTCTTCGGGCAGCCACTCTGCGGGATCGACCGTCAGTCCGAGCAAGTCGTGGACCAGGCGCGCGTATTCGGCGCGATTCAACCGCTGGAACGGCCTCGTGCCAGCACGTTTGTTCGCCCGCGCGTAAGCGTCGAGGCGGGTCTCGAGCGTTGCGACGAGATGGTCGATCATGTCCTGGTCCCGCGGCATTTCCTTCGGCGGCATTTGCCCGGTCCGCAGTTTGCGGATCATCTTCTCGGCGACGACGGGATCCACATAGGGTTCGTTCGCATCGAAGGACGTGAGGTCGATGCCGGCCTGCAGCGTGTACTGGTTGTGACAGGCGAGGCAGACCTGTTTGACGAGCGCATTCGCATCACCGGGTTCGGCCGACCAGGCGAGTCCCGTCATCAGTATCAGGCTCAACAGAAACGCCGAATTTCTTATTCTCACCGCTACCCTTGGCAGATCGGGATCAATGCAGGCAGACAGGGACAGCCAGCCTGAAGTTCTCCGGACGCATGCATTACAGTCTAAGCGACCCGTAATCATACATCCGAAACAGCGCCGTGAGCAGTCGAAGGCTGGCCTGTGGCGGCCCCGCGTCGTGCCACGCACTGCCGAAAAAAGCAGTTTTGCGACATTCCTTTCTTATTGCTAGATTGACCGGTCGACACCGTTCCGCGGGAGAAAAACGTGCCCAGAATATCCCGATTACTCGTGCAGAGCATCCTGTTCATCGCCGTTTGCGGCTCGGGTCACCAGCTCGTCGCGGCGGAAGTTTCCCGGGCCGAGCTGGAGCAAACGCTCGACCTGTTCGCCACTCTCGATCGGCTTTCCGGCGGCGGAGGAGAGCGGCAGGCGAACGAGTACCTGAAGGCCAAGCTGACGGAATACGGCGTGCCTTTCAGGTCCTATGAAATAGATCTTTACCTGAGCCACCCCCTCAGCGCGGAAATACAAGTGCTCGGACCCGACGGGCAAACGATAGAGGCAATCAATCATGCGTTTTCCCGGTCCACTCCAGCGGACGGCGTCGAGGGCGAAGTTATCTACATCGGCCGCAACATGACGCAAGATCCTTTCGATGCTCCGCTCGTCGATTACAAAGCGCTGAATGTGAGCGGCAAGATCGTTCTGGATGACGGCTACCCGGCGCCGTACCGTGCATGGGCGACGGAACAGGCGGGCGCCCTGGCACAGATCTTCATCAATCCCGATAACCAGTTGCACAACATGACGGTGACGACGATCTGGGGTTCACCCACGCCGGAGACGATGTACCGGGTGCCGAGAAACCCCATCGTCGCATTGAGACGCCCGGACGGCGATAACATCCGCGATCGAGTCGCGTCCGGCGAAACGGTCCGGGTTCGCGTCAAAGGCGAGGTCGACACACGCTGGCGGCCGACCGAGCTGGTCGTCGCGCACATCAACGGCACGAGCGAAGCCGACAGCTTCGTGCTGGTCGGCGGGCATCTCGATTCCTGGCATGAAGGCATTACCGACAACGCAACCGGCAATGCTTCGATGCTCGAGATGGCGCGTATCCTTAACCAGGACCGTGATAACTTGCGGCGCAGTGTCAGGCTCGCCTGGTGGCCGGGCCATTCTACCGGTCGATATGCGGGCGCGACATGGTATGCCGATAATCTTTATGACGACCTGCGCAGGAACGCGGTCGTGTACATGAACATCGATTCACCGGGAGCGAGGAGCGCTACCCTTTATCGTGGCACCAACATGGCGGAACTCGAGGACTTCAATCGTGAAACGGTCAAACGCGTGACCGGCCAGGAACTCGAACAAACCGGCCGCGTCGGCAAGACCGCTGATGAGGCATTCACCGGCATCGGTGTTTCGAGCGCCAGGGTTTCCAAGGCGATCCCGGCGGGGTCTCCGGATCGCGGCACGGCGGACGGCAGCGGTGGTTCCTGGTGGTGGCATGCGCGAACCGACACCCGTGACAAAGCAGACGAAAAGTTGCTGATTGCAGATACGGAGTTGTATATCGAGATGGTAAAAGGCTTGGCAGCGCCGCCATTACTTCCCTATGACTATGCCGACACTGCGGAGGAAATGATCGTAAAGCTGCGCGAAATCGCAAACTACGATACGAGCGCTTTAATCGCGAAAGTCGAGCAGTTTCGGGAGCGTGCGCAAAAACTCGCCGCGATGCGTGCGCGTGACGTCAATGATCTTGGCGCACACAATGCCGCGCTGATTCGCATCGGACGCGCCCTGAATTCGGTTTACTACACGAAGACCGGTCCGTACGATCATGACACGAACGAACTGATACCGAGATTTCCGGGAATCGCGCGGGCGTCGGAGCTGGAGGGAATGGCCCCCACGTCGGATTACGCCCGGTTTCTCTCTGTGCGCCTCAAGCGAGAAGAGAACCGTATCGCGGAAGGCATCGATACGGCCACGGAAATCGCCGATCGGCTACTGCATTGATACGCCCTGTAAACAACAATAAAGAAGAACACCCATGTCGCAATTAGCGTTTTCCGAGAAGTTTTTTGGCGGCAACCTGGTCTTGCGCATCGCCGTCGGTATCGCCGCGGGCATCCTGCTGGCATTGACCTGGGCCGATGCCGCAAGCTCGGCAATGTTGTTCGGTAACCTGTTCGTGGCGGCGCTGAAAGCCGTTGCGCCGGTACTGGTGCTGGTCCTTGTCGCGGCAGCCCTGGCCAATCAGCAGGCCGGCAAGCACGCCGACCTGGGACCGATCGTTATTCTTTACCTGGTCGGCACCCTGAGTGCGGCTTTTCTCGCGGTGCTAATGAGCACGCTTTTTCCGACGACGCTTGTACTGGCTGTATCCGATGTGAGTCTGGACCCGCCGCAGGGAATCGGACAGGTACTCAACAACCTGCTCTTCAAGCTCGTCGACAATCCGGTAAGCGCCGTTATGAACGGAAACTTTATCGGTATTCTCGTCTGGGGCGTGGCACTCGGCCTGACCATGCGCCATGCATCCGAGGCGTCACGCGGCATGCTGGCCGACCTGTCGCATGCAATCACGCTGATCGTGCGCGTCGTCATTCAACTGGCGCCTGTTGGAATTTTTGGCCTGGTCGCAGGTAACCTGGCGCAATTCGGATTCGAGGCGCTTCAGGGTTATGCCCGTATCCTGAGCGTGCTGCTCTCGGCAATGATCATTATGGCGCTGCTGGTCAATCCGCTCATTGTCTTTGCCACGACCAGGAAGAATCCGTATGGCATCGTGTTCACCGCACTGCGGGAAAGCGGCATCACCGCTTTTTTCACGCGAAGTTCCGCGGCGAATATTCCGGTCAATATGGCACTCTGCAAGCGGTTGAAACTCGACGAAGACACGTATGCAGTGTCCATCCCGCTCGGTGCGACGATCAATATGGGCGGCGCGGCGATCACGATTACCGTGTTGACGCTTGCGGCAACGCATACGCTCAATATAGTTGTCGACTTGCCGACCGCATTGCTGTTATCAGTCGTCGCCGCGCTGTCCGCATGCGGCGCATCGGGTGTTGCTGGCGGCTCATTGTTGCTGATTCCGCTGGCTTGTGGACTATTCGGCGTAACAAGCGACGTGGCGATGCAGGTCGTCGCTGTCGGCTTTGTTATCAGCATTCTGCAGGACTCGGCCGAGACGGCACTCAACAGCTCTACTGACGTGGTCTTTACGGCGGCCGTGAGTGAAATGTCCCGCCGTTCGGGTATATAAAGAATCGGGCGCGTCCTGGCAGCTATGGTGCAGAATACGCCCGCAACAGTCTGCCGACTGATAGGATACGGCGAAAGTCACGGGCGCCGCGAATCGCGTTAATCTGTCGACAATGGAATTCATCGATCCCAGAATCCTCGGGCTTGCCATCGCCATCGGTCTCGGACTGCTGGTCGGGATGCAGCGGGAATGGGTCGCCGACAAGCCGATCGGCCTGCGATCGTTTGCGCTGATCAGCACTATCGGTGGATTGATCGGCTTGTTTGCGACGCAATATGGCGGATGGATCCTGGCGGCGGGCCTCATTTCCATCACCATAGCCATCTACACGCACAGCTACCTGCTGGGCCAACAGGGCGATGTATTCGGAACAACGACAGAATTGGCGGCAATCGCCATGTTCCTTATCGGCGCGCTGGCGACATCGGGATTCATAGCCGGCGCTGTAGTGCTTGGAGGAATCGTCACGCTGCTCTTGCACTGGAAGGTCCCGATGCATACCTGGGTGGGACGCATCGGAGAAGGGGAATTCCAGGCCATAGCGCGATTCGTTCTGATTTCCCTGGTCGTATTGCCAATCCTGCCGAACACGGCCTACGGGCCGTATTCGGTCCTGAATCCCTGGCAGATATGGCTGATGGTGGTTTTGATCGTCAGCATCAATCTTGCCGCCTACGTCTCGTTGAAAATTTCTGCCGGCAAAAGCGGCGCGCTTCTGAGCGGTGTGCTCGGTGGGCTCATTTCCAGTACGGCGACCACGGTAAGTTTCTCGACCCGCAGCCGTAGCGATCCTATGGTCGTTCCCATCGCGGGCATCGTCATTCTCGTCGCCTCGGCACTGGTCTATCTTCGTATTGTCGTGGAGATAGCGGTGGTCGCACGCGATTTACTACCGCATCTTCTCAGTCCGGTTATTGCGTTCCTGGCACTGTTCGTCATCATCATCGGCGCGCAGCTGATGCGGCTGCCGACGCTCACCGCGGAAGAACTCGAAACCAGCAACCCCGCCGAACTGAAGACCGCCTTGAGCTTCGCTGCACTTTACAGCGTGGTGCTGTTTGTCAGCGCCGCGGTCAGCGAAAAATTCGGCGAGGCGATGCTTTACCCGGTCGCATTCGTATCCGGGCTAACGGACGTGGATGCCATAACCCTGTCAATCGGGCGCTTGTTTACGGAAGCACGCATCGATGAAGACATCGCATGGCGGGTCATATTCGTCGCCTCGCTGTCGAACCTTGCCTTCAAAGCCGGCATCGTTGCCGTCATCGGCGGCGCGCAGCTGCGGCGCCGAATCTTGCCGGTGCTCGTGATTCTGACGCTGATTGGTTTCGTAGGGGTGTGGATGTGGCCGTGAGCGACCCCGCTGCGGCTAACTTATGAATCTCTTGACGTCGAAGTAGATGGCTGCCGCCCAGCATCCCCATATCCAGATGAAAGCACTCAGCCAGCCGAGCAGCCAGTTCATTTCGTAGAGATTCAGGATAACCAGGAAGCCACCGACTACCCACATAACACCGGTGGTTCCAAGCAGACTGCTTTTTAGTATCGCCCTGAGATCCGGATCGGATTCCGTACCCGTATCCTGATTGAGGTCATCGTTCATCGAGTCGCCTCCTGTCTAAACGGGATCATGAAAAAGACCATGCCGTATTCCACCTGGCGTTAGCATACTGCCGCGTTCGCCGAATATACAGGTATTAACTGTCGTTGTATGGCGACGAACTTGGCTAACTGGCTAATTCCATGGAGTAGTGTGATCCGTCTGATACGAGCATTCTTTATCGAAACAGCAAATAGCGGGACGACACAAATACACCTTGGATACAAATGCGGCAGTAAATCATTCGTCCTCAGGCAAAATAATTTTTTGAGGTGCAAATGAGAATACTTGCCATTCGCAACAATCGCCGTTACGGCATGGATGTCATCCTGACAATGCCTTCGCGACGTTTGTCAGCGGCGCCATCCAGGCCATCCGGACGGACGACGATAAGGTGCAATCCGGAGTTTTCTCCTTCGCGTTCCTGCACCGGATAGCCCCGCTCGGCCAGATTTGCGGCGATATCATCACCGGGCGAAACGCCGACCTCGACGCGCACTACCTCGCCGCGTGCAACGATGTTCGGGAAGTCGACCGCCTCCTGCGCCGACATGCCCCAGTCGAGAACACCGATGATTGATTTCGATACATAGGCAGGAATCGAATTGCCACCCGGTGAACCGGTAACCATTAATATGTCGCCATTCTCATCGAACACCATCGTCGGTGACATGGACGACCGCGGCCGCCTGCCGGGGCCGATTGCATTGGCCGCCGGGGGTGCTTCCGGATCGTACTTGCGTGCAAAATCGGTCAGTTGATTATTGAGCAGGAACCCGGCTGCCCAGCGCGACGAGCCGAACCATCCTTCGACTGTGGCGGTCAAGGCGACCGCATTGCCCTCACTGTCGATGATCGACAAGTGCGTGGTGCCGGCAGCCTCTTCCGTCGTATCGAGCCCCCAAATATCTGCAATCGGTTCACCGCGTAGCACGCTACCGGGATCGCCATGCGTCGGCGTGGCGCCGGGCGCGAAACGCTCGCTCGCACGATGTTCGATGTAAGCGGGGTTCAGTAAGTCGAGAAGCGGAACATCTGCTGAATCGGGATCACCGAAATAATGGTCGCGATCCGCGTAAGCGAGGCGCTGCGCATCGACAAATGCGGCGATTTTGTCTTCCTGTGCCGACATTTCACCGACGAGGTGATCATAGAGTCCGGCGATCATGATCTGTGCGCCGCCGGATGACGGTGGGGTCGTGGTGCAGATCTTCAAGACGCGAAACGCACCGCACACGACCTCACGTTTCATGACTTTGTAGTTGGCAATGTCCTCGACGGTCAAGGTGCCGCCATTCGGCGGTTCCTGCGCTGCTTTCACTATCGCCTCGGCGATCTCTCCTTTGTAAAAAGCATCGATGCCCTCGTCGGCTACACGCGCAAGCGTCTCGGCATATTCCGGGTTCTTTCGAAGCTGACCAACCTGCAACGGTTTGCCGCCAGGGAAAAAATAGGCCGCCGTCGCCGGGTTTTCGTCAAGACGCCCGCGTGCACCAACCCACGGCAGGTTATTTGCTATGCGAGGAGTGACCTCGAAGCCTTGCTCGGCGAGACGAATTGCCGGCCGAAAGATATCGGCCCACGGGAGTCTTCCGTGATCGTCGTGCGCACTTTTATAGAGGGCGACCATGCCCGGAACTCCGACTGCCAGGCCGCTTTGCCAGGCCTCTATGAAACCCATGACCTCACCGTCGCGCATGAACATGTCGATGGTTGCACCGGCAGGCGCCATCTCCCTGCCGTCGTAGAAAGTCAGTTCTCGCGACGCATGCTCAAAGGTAAGCATGAAGCCGCCGCCGCCGATGCCGGAACTCTGCGGTTCCACGAGTCCGAGGACCGCGTGGGCAGCAATCGCTGCATCGACCGCGTGCCCGCCTTTTTCGAGTATCTCGATCGCAGCGCCAACGGCGTGCGGATTCGCGGCCGCCGCGATGGCCCCACGATTCCAGGATCGGCCAGAATTCGTGTCCGCAGTCGCAGCCGCGTCGGCATTGGGTGATTGGGACGGAGAACATGCGGCGATTAGGAAATATGCCGCAACGGCATGCAGACGATTCATTTTACTCCCTTGCTGGATCAATCGCTGGTGGCGCAAAGCGGCCAAATATACCCCAATTCGGACGGGCCGCTAAATTCATTATGATAAACTGCCGCGTTCGAAGAACACGGGCATTCTGGCCCTGCAACAAATGCCGCTATTCAAACGTACCCTCAGCGAGTTTCTGTTTCGGCGATTTGTGCTGAAACACTACGGCTCGAATCTGCTAGTCGATCTGCAACTCGACGCTAAACGCGAAACGCTGGACTACATCAAGGAAAAAATGGCGGATGCGCCGTATTTTGAAAAGCATCCGCAACTGGTCGGGTTCGTCGTCGCTGAAGCGAGCCGGCCCGGTCTGTATCTGGAGTTTGGCGTCGGGCGGGGCAAGTCGATTCGCTGGATCGCTTCGCACGCTGATCGTACCGTGCATGGATTCGATTCTTTCAAGGGTATTCCGGAATACTGGCACGGCAATCCGGCAGGAACATTTGCGCAAACGAAACTGCCGAAGGTGCCCGACAATGTGAAATTGCACGTCGGCATGTTCGACGAGACCATTCCGAAGTTCCTCGCGGAAAACCAGGAGCCGGTGTCACTGCTGCACGTTGACTGTGATTTGTATTCGTCAACGGTAAGCATTTTCGACGCGTTTGCTTCACGATTGCAGCCGGGGGCAGTGATTTTGTTCGACGAGTACTACAACTTTCCTCGCTGGCAGGAACACGAGTTCAAAGCATTTCAGGAATTCGTAGGCTCCTCGGGCGTTGTATACGAATACATTGCCTACTCGGTAACCGGGCAACAGGCGGCTGTGCGCATCCTCGAAAATCCCGCGTACAGGTAAAAAGGGCCACGATTTGTGGCCCTTTATACGTCATCGGCACGCTGCCGGTCAGTACTCAGCGAGCGCCATCGCGGTCAGCTTCGAGCCGGTTTGCAGCATGATGTACTGCTTGCCTGCATGCACGTAGGTGGACATGCCGTAATCGACCGCCCCCGGGATCTCCACACTGCCGAGCTCCTCGCCGGAAACCTTGTCGTGAAAGAACAGCATCGGCGTCCCGTCGCTCGCCGCGCTTGTGTACATGAACAAGGTCTTTGTCACCAACATCGGCGCGTTGCTTCCGGTGCCGGTCCTTGGAATATCCATGTTTCGCAGATCGGGGTGGCTGAGCACGCGGTCCGGCGTTTCTCCGACGGGGGTCTGCCACAGGTGTTCACCGGTGCTCATGTCGATCGCCGTTATCTGACTGTATGGCGGCTTGTACAGCGGCAGGTTATCCGGGCCGCGGACGCTCTCCCCATGCAGGCTGGCATAGGCAGAGAAGGTTTTCCCGGTTGGCGCTTCGATTTGCTCGTCGCGCTCCGCCCCCGACGCAATAATCGAGGCGGAACAGGCATTACGGCTGGAAACGTACAGGATTCCGGTCTCCGGATCCGCAACCGTCGGTCCGTCGATGTTCGAGCCGCCGCCATCGCCCGGGCAGCGCAGCGCGGCGCGATAACCCTGGTCGTTGTCACGATGCAAAGGCGGATTAAACAGCGGACCGATCTTGTATTCCCGCAGAGCTTCGATCGCTTGCGCGCGCAGCTCGGGCGTGAAGTCAATCAGGTCATCGTGCGTCAGGCCTTGCAGGCCGAACGGTGCCGGCTTGCTCGGGAACGGCTGCGTTTGCGCCAGTTTCTCGCCGGGAATATCCGAGGCCGGCACCGGCCGTTCCTCGATCGGCCATATCGGCTCGCCGGTTTCGCGGTTGAACGTATATGCGAAATTCTGCTTGGTCGTCTGCACCACGATCGGTGTTGCGACGCCGTCGATACTCACATCGAGCAGCACCGGGGCAGTGGGCGTGTCGTAGTTCCAGATATCGTGGTGCACGATCTGGTAATGCCAGAGACGTTTACCCGTTTGCACGTCCAGCGCAATCAGGCTGGTGCCGAAGAGGTTGTCACCGGGATGAAAGCCGCCGTAGTAATCGATGGTCGGTCCGTTCGTCGGAATATAGACGATGCCGCGCTCGAGATCTGCGGACATGGGCGCCCAGGACGAAACATCGCCGACATATTGCCAGGCGTCGTTTTCCCAGGTCTCGTGTCCGAACTCGCCGGGCCGCGGGATAACGTGAAACTTCCAGAGGAATTCACCGCTGCGGGCGTCGTAGGCAAGAATGTCGCCCGGCACATTTTCTATACGCGACTGGTAATAGCCCTGCTCATGGGAATTACTCACAACGACGACGCCATTGACGACGATCGGCGGTGAAGAAGTGGTGATATAGCCATCCTCCAGCGCCATGCCCTCGTATGCATCATGACCGTAAGGCAGATCCGCGAGCAGGTCCACGAGCATGTCGACAACGCCCGTTTCCGGAAAGCCTTCGATCGCTACCTTTTTGCCCCAGCCGTCGAGGGGCTGTCCGGTCTCGGCATCGAGTGCCGTCAGGAAAAACGCCGGCGAGCTAATGTAGATGACGCCGCGGCCGTCGATTTCGGCATAAGCGACGCCCTTACCATAGTCCTTGCGCATCGAGTACTCGTAGCGCGGAGTCTTCGGCTCGCCATACGACCACAGCAGCTCGCCGCTCGCGGGATCGAGCGCGACCACGTAGCGGCGCGGGCCGGCAACCGTGTAAAGCCTGCCGTTGATATAACTCGGCGTCGAGCGGCCACTTGCGGCATTGAAACTCGCACCGTCCCATATCCAGGCTTCCTCGAAATCCTCGAAATTCTCCGCCGTGATTTCGTCTGCCGGCGAATAACGGGTATGGGCCGCATCGCCACCGAGGTATTCCCATTGGCCGCCCGACGTCCCCGGCCCCGATCTGACACCTTCGTCGGGCGCGCGATCAGCTGACGATGGCGGTCCGGCATCCCGTGAGCAGGCGACGATCATCAAGACGATGCCGATAAAGCCGAAACGGATAATGGCCGACGTCAGGCTGGCTGTCTTCATTGTTATTCCCCTGTAGTGCAACCCGCTATGTACGTGCCGGTGTTCGCCGGATTCTCTGTCGCCGGCCGGGGTTTATCGGATTTACAGGCCGGCGCACAAGTGTACGACAAAAGCCCCAGTCGTTGGAGAACGGACGCCCCTTTGATAGAGTCTCGACCGCTTCACCTTGCCTAATGCGGAAAGGCGGTCGTATGGATTTGGGATTAAGCGGTAAACGCGCGTTGGTGCTGGCATCGAGTCAGGGCCTCGGGCTGGGTATCGCCACGAAACTCTGTGAAGAAGGTGCGCATGTCCTCATTTGTGGCAGAGGGGCAGATAAGCTTGCAGACGCCGCAGCAACTCTGAATGCGGCCGGACCGGGCAAGGCCGACTTTAGCGTCGTGGATCTTTCCGAGAGCGATGCCGCTTCCAGGCTTTACCAGGCAGCGAAAGAAAAACTGGGGGGCGTCGATATCCTGGTCAATAACACGGGCGGGCCACCGCCCGGAACCGTGGAAACTCCTGATTTGGATTTGTGGCGATCGCAGATCGACACCATGCTGCTCAGGATTATCGAAATCACGAACCTGTGTCTTGCGGATATGAAAGACGCCGGCTGGGGCAGGATACTGACGATCGCATCATCGGGCGTCGTACAGCCCATCCACAATCTGGCGATGTCCAACACGATTCGTTCTTCGCTGGTGGGCTGGAGCAAGTCTCTCTCCAACGAGGTGGCAAGTTCGGGCATCACGGTGAACATGCTTCTGCCGGGAAAGATAAGTACGCAAAGACTGAAGACACTGGACGAGAATACCGCCAAAGCGACAGGAAAAACCGTCGAAGAAGTATCCGCTGCGGAGCAGGCCGCAATACCGGCAGGGCGTTACGGAACCGTAGAGGAATTCGGCTCCGTCGCGGCTTTTCTGCTCAGTGAGCCGGCAAGGTATATGACAGGCGGCCTGATTCGCTGCGATGGCGGTCTGATCAGGGGCGTCTGAGCCGGTCTTATGAAATCCCGCATCCTGGTCATAAATCCCAACTCGAACGAATTTCTCACGCGTGCGATAGACAAGGCCTTGGACGACTCCCGCGCGGCGAACAATATCGACATTTCATGCATAACCCTTGCGGATGGACCCGTGGCCATAGAGACCGACGAAGACCTCAGAATCGCGGTACCCCTGGTCGTCAACGAGATCTGGGGGAATGACAATGCCGACGCCTTCGTGATTGCCAGTTATTCAGACCCCGGGCTCGAGGAAAGCCGGGAAAAAACCGAAAAGCCTGTCTTTGGTATCCAGGAGAGCGCGATTGCACTCTCTGCCACCTACGGCAGACGGTTTGGCGTGCTGGCGCTCGGACGCGACCCGATTCAGCGCCACATCGCCTATGTACGGCAAATGGGTTGCCAGGAATTTCACGCCGGAGAGCGACCGCTCGACATCTCCATCGACAAATCGAGCACCGACCCGGAGGTCCTGTACAAGATTATCGAAACAGGACGGCAACTGATCGAAGAGGACGGTGCGGAAACCCTGATTCTCGGTTGTGCAGGGCTGGCGGAACATCGCAAGGCGGCACAGCTGGAACTCGGCGTGCCGATCATTGACCCGGTCGAGGCTGCGGTGACAATGGCTGTCGAAGCACTACAAGCCTGACAGTCGCTTTCGCGTCGCGATAAAAAAGCACGCGCGCACGGGTGTTTTCTTGTTGCGACGCCGGCGTCGATTTAAACCTTCGACACTGCTTGCTTGATTTGCCTCAGCGCTTGGCCGAGTACCTGGCGAGAGCAGCCGATGTTCATGCGCATGCAGCGTTCGCCACCTTTACCGTAACCCTCGCCTTCGTTCAGCTGAACGCCGGAGTTTTCGACGAGCCAGGCTTCGAACGCCTGCGTTTCAGTCATCGGTTTGTTCGTCATCTGGCTTGCCGCGGATCTTTCCACCACGCCTGCCCGATCCATGATGTCATTGAAGTGCAGCCAGCTCAGAAACGTTCCCTCGGCCCTCGTGTATCCGACCTGCGGCAGATTTTCTTTCAGGAAGTCCTCGACGTACTGGTGGTTGTCATCGATGTAGACCAGCAGCTGATCGAGCCAGTCGGTGCCATGTTTATACGCAGCATCGTTTGCAACAACACCGAGCGTATTGACATCGGGGTGATGATTTACTTTGACGCGTTCGAGATATACAGGATTCGTCGAGAACCAATAAGCATTCTTCGAGGCGGGCATGCTGAAGGTCTTGGTAATCGCCTTGAAGGTGAGGCTGTTATTGACGATATCCTTGTCCGGCAGCGAGGCGAAGGGTGTGAACTTGTGCCCGGCGCGCACAAAATCCGCATGTATTTCGTCGGCCAGTACCACCACCCGGTGCCTGAGGCACAGCTCGCCGATGCGCAACAGGTCGTCCTCAGACCACACATTGCCGGTCGGGTTCTGTGGGTTACACAGCAACATACAATGTGTATCCGGCGTCATGCGCGCTTCGAGGTCGTCCCAGTCGATCGAATAGTGACCGCCTTCAAAAATCATTTCGCTTTCATTTCTAATCGTCTGCGTGCGGGTCAGATCGGTGTAGAAGCCGTTATAGGTCGGTGTCATTAACAACACCTTGCTGGCGGGTGGCGAGAAGGTTTTGATTGCCGCAACCAGACCGGGGTGTACCCCGGCAGCAATTTCGATCGTCGCGGGATCGACGTCGAGGCCATAGCGCTCTTGATTCCACTCGGCAATCGTTTCGCGATATGAATCGAGAAACTCATTGCTCATGTATCCCCAGTTTTCGTGATTCAGGCGTTCCGCCATGGCTTCACCGATACATGGTGCGGCCCTGAAATCCATGTCGGCGATACCCATGCCGATTTCGACTTTGTCGCCGAAGAGCGCGATCTGCTCGTCCCACTTGTAGCAGCCGGTACCTATCCGGTCGTAAACGGTATCGAAGTCGTACTTGCCGTTTTTCAGATACGGCATGCCGGCTGCTGGCACGGCGGCGGATGCGGCACCTCCTGCGCCGACCGCGAGCGCGGTCATTCCGGCACCTTTCAAAAACGATCTGCGATTCAGGTCAGGATTTCCGGACATCGATTTTCCCCTCGCTTTCCTTCAGGCGTTGGCACAGTCTAATTTTGCCGGCGTTTTCGCCTGGCTGGCAGACGCGGGCGATCGGCGATTTGTGGTGAGGCTGTCGCCCGTGTTTCGACCACCACTTAGAATAGTTCCCATTTGCGATATCTGCAAAAGCCGCCGGTCCAAGCATCGCTCGGCCGTTACTGGCCGGCTTGAACTGTCTAGCTGCACGGTTTTTCGGCTACTTGCGTTGCCGCGCGGCCACGATGATCTCGTCCAGGGCGCCATTCTGGTAATCGAGTTCGGTATCGCCCGCGGCATAACGACCGAGCGACAGGACATAGGCCAGTATGTCGACGGATTCCTTTTCACTCAGAATACCCGGATTGCCCTCCGGCATCGTAGTGCCGATGACGGTAAACAAGATGCTGAGTGGCTGTCCTTCCCAGCGTTTCAGCACCGGGCGAAAATACTTCTTGTCGTGACATAAAATGCAGTGATCGGCATAAAGTTTTTCGCCGACCTCGGCCTGTGCTTTGCTGTAAACGGCGTCGTTAATCGTCCGCGGCTCTCCCGAAGCTACGGCGCAAACAAACCATGCGCATAAAATAATAAGGTGTCTTAAAAGATGCATGAGTATTCTGACAGGTCCTCGGGTGCTTAATTCTGTCTTTCGCTTCTTCATGGACTAATATTCGGCGAGCGCCATTGCCGTCAATTTGCTGGCGGTCTGCAACACGACGTACTGCTTGCCATTGTGCATATAAGTCATCATGCCGTAATTACTGTCCGCCGGCACTTCGATACTTGCAAGTCGTTCACCGGTTTTCTTGTCGACCGCATACAACATCGGTGTGCCGTCACTCGCGTTACCAGTATGGATCAGCAATGTCGGTGTTACCGTCATTTGCGCAACGCGCAGCCCGTAACCCGTATTCGGAATATCCATGCCTTGCAAGTCGGGATGATTGAGCACTGAGTCCGGTGTGTCGCCGACAGGTACCCACCAGAGGTGTTCACCGTTGTTCATATCGATCGCGGTTATACGGCTGTATGGCGGCTTGAAAATATTCAGGCCATCAGGTCCGCGAATACCGAAGCCTCTCAACACCGCGTAATCGGCGATCGTTTTACCGGTCGGCTCGGAAAGGAGCGCATCTCGCTCGGCGCCTGGCGCAATGATCCGCGTCGAGCAATGCTTGCGCGAGCTTACGTAGAGAATGCCGGATTCCGGGTCCGCAACGGCGGGGCCGTCGATGTTGGCGCCGCCGATGTCACCCGGACACCAGAGCGCACCTTTGAGACCCTGCTCGTTGTCACGATGCAATGGTGGCTGGAACAGCGGCCCGGTGTCGTAGTCCTTGAGTATGTCGAGCGTCCGCTGCCGGAGTTCGGGTGTGAAATCAATGAGATCGTCTTCCGTCAGGCCCTGCTGGTCAAAAGGCGCCGGCCAGGTCGGAAACGGTTGGGTCTCCGACAGTTTCTCTCCGGGAATCTTCGACGCGGGAACCCGGCGTTCTTCTATCGGCCAGATCGGCTCGCCGGTTTCACGGTTAAAGGTATAGGCAAAGGCCTGCTTGGTGACCTGGACGATGATCGGCACCGTCTCGCCGTCCTGCTGCACGTCCAGAAGCACCGGCGCGGTCGGTGTGTCGAAATTCCAGATATCGTGGTGCACGAGCTGGTAATGCCAGACCCGTTTCCCCGTCTGCACGTCCAGCGCGATCAGGCTGGTGCCGAACAGGTTGTCGCCAGGGTGGAAGCCGCCGTAGAAATCGATGGTGGCGCCGTCCGTCGGGACATACACGATGCCGCGTTCCTGGTCCGCGGATAACGGCGCCCAGGACGAGATGTTACCGGTCCACTTCCAGGCGTCGTTTTCCCAGGTTTCGTGCCCGAACTCGCCCGGTCCCGGGATCACATCGAATTTCCACAGAAATTCGCCCGTCCTGGCGTCGTACCCCAGCATGTCGCCGGCCACATTCTCGATGCGTGACTGGTTGTAACCCTGTTCCCCCGAGTTGCCGACGACGACGACGCCATTGACCACGATCGGTGGTGACGACGAGGTGATGTAACCGACTTCCAGCGAGATGCCTTCGTACGGATCGTATTCATGGCCCAGGTCGGCCAGCAGGTCGACGACGCCCGTTTTCGGAAAGCCATCCACCGGGACCGGCTTACCAAATCCCGGCAACGGCCTTCCGGTCTCTGCATCCAGTGCCGTCAGGAAAAACGCCGGTGAAATAATGTAGATGACGCCACGTCCGTCGACTTGCCAATAGGCCACGCCCTTGCCGTAGTCCTTGCGCATCGAATACTCGTAGCGCCGCGTATTCGGCTCGCGGTATGACCAGATCGTCTCGCCGCTTTCGGGGTCGATGGCGACGACGTGGCGTCTCGGACCGGCAACCGTATAAAGCACACCATTAACGTAGATCGGCGTCGAGCGCCCGCTTGCGGCGTTGAAGCTGGCGCCATCCCACACCCAGGCCTCTTCGAGATCCTCGAAATTATCCGCGTTGATTTCAGCGGCCGGCGAATACCTCGTGTGCGCCGAGTCGCCGCCAATGAAACGCCACTGCCCGTCCGCGGTCCCCGGGGCCCCGGCCCAGGCATTGAATCCTGTCAGCAGGTAGCCCGCCAGCATGGCAAGGCCCGTACTGACCGGCATCCGGGCCGCCGCGATCGCTTTCCTCATGGTGTTCCCCTCGTTAGCCGCATAATCCGCCAATCTTGAGGTTGGCTCAGGCGGTATGGATGGAATCCGCCGGCCATCCGGCGCGAATCTGAATGAACCGAGCATACCTCAGGGCCGGTAGCAGGAAAATACGCCGGCCTGCAACCATTGCGTCATGCGATACCGGACCCATGTTGAACAAGTGCCTGGTATCGGCGGGGACCGAAATCAGGTCGTACCTTAGACGCCGCCTCTAGTCAGTCAGCTGCAAAGCAATAGAACAGGCCGTCTCCGCCGGTGCTGCGCAGGTTGTCCTGGCTGCAGCCGCGCGACGGGTGAGCGTCGTTCCACGGTGATCCCGGCTCGCCGCGTCGCAGTCGATCGTGATGGCCAACATGCGCGGAACCGTCGCTATTGCTGGTCCAGTTGCCGCAGGTGTGATCCTCGTCGTCCTCGAACGCAGTGCCGTCAATTCGCGTGCCGGTGAGAATGTCGTGGCGGTTCGGGGAATCGCCCGAGCCTTTTATGACATTGCCGTTTTCATCGAGCGCCGTTTCCTTGTTGATGTTTGCCGCGTCGCCGTGTAGTTCATCGACGTTATTCGCGATAAGTATGCCTTTGGCGTTGTGCCACGGGCCATTACCGATTCGGTCTCTCGCATTCGTTCCCTTGACACTCAAATAGGCTCGCCACGTGCGCGAACCGGCGCCTGCTGCTGCGGCAAGTGACTGACAGTGCGCGTCTGCGCCTTCGAGACCGCCGAGGTTTGCACCATCGCCCGGCCCGTTACTCGTCAGGAAAAAACTCATTGCATTGTCTTGCGCGGCCGTAAAACTCAAGACAACCGTCAGCAACAGTGCAGTCGGGATCAGGGTCATGGGTTTTTTCATCTTGCATACCCCTTGCTTGTGCTTATTCATGCAAATCTTTTGTCGACATCGGCGACGACAGCAACCGTTCAAATTTTTGCCAGCGCGCCGCGTGGTCCTGTGTATCGCGTTCGACGTAGTCGCGCACCATGTCCTTGCCCAGATTGTAGTTGATAACGTAGCTGCGATATGTATCGAAGAAGTCGACCCGTTGCTGCGCGCGTTCCGGCGACGACAACGAGTAATCTTGCAGCCATTGCGCAGCCTGCTCGCGGTCAATCTCGCCATTGAGATAATCTCTTGCCGCTTCATTGCCGGCGTATTCGAGACGGCCCAGGAGTTCCAGTAGCTCGTAATAGCGGTCGGCCCCGGACGGATCCAGACCCGCCAGCGGAAATAGTACTTCCCGCTCGAATTGCACTCGCTCATCGCCGGGGAATGCGAGATCGATGCCGTAATTGCCACTGCCTTCGGCGATCAGGGACTGCGGGCCGAAAAGTGGGTACAGGGAAAACTCGGTCCAGCCACGGTCCTGCACCAGGTTTTTTTCGAGCAAGGCGTTGAACGTGTGGTGGCCGGGATAACCTTCATGGCAGCCGAGATCGACTGCCCGCGAGATGAAGATCGGCAAATCGGTATTGATCTGAATCAGGCTCTGCGAGTTTCCCTGGTACCAGTTGTAACCCGACCAGGGCTTATCGGTCACATATTCGAGCTCAAAAGACTCGTTTTCCGGCAGCTCTATGAATAAGAATGTGCGCCGCCGGCATTCCGCGATCGCAGCATCGAAAACGGCAGCAATGCGCTCCGGGGGAATGACGAATTGTTCACGGAAACGGTTGACCCGGCCAGGCAACTCGCCCTCGCCATCGATTAATGCGTCGATATCGTCGAGAATTGCTTCGAAATGTGCTGCCTCATGATCGGGCGCGCTGACGCCGAACAGAAGCCGCGACTCCTCGTCGAACGGCAGCGTCTCTCCGCGGTTCAGAGCAATCCGCGTGCGCAGTGCCTGCAAGCGCTGCACCAAGTTATCGATGCGTGCGGCCTGCATGTCATCGGTCTCTTGCGCGTCGCCGGATACACTGCCCCAGTTTCGCAGGCGATGCTCGAGCGCTGCAGCCCTTGATTCGATATCCGCCAGAGACAAGGCCGCATGCTCCGCCTCCCTGCGGATTTCCTGCGGTCCGAAATACGCGTCGACATGCGCGCTATCATGTAATCCCATGGACAACTCAAGCAGCAGGTACTCGCTCGCCAGGAAATCCAAGTCTTCGAGCGGGGTTTCAGCGGGCTCTCTGGTACACGCCGCAGCGAGAATTGTCGCGAAAATAAAGCTGATTCGAAGTTTCATTATGCGGACGCTAAACTGCAAACTGGTGGAGGACGCGACAGCATAACAGTCGCGGAGGCCGAAAATTCAAACGGGCAGGCAATTTGCCTGTCCAAAGTCCTGAAACAGCGGCTTGCGGCAGGTTCCCACACGATGGACAAGCGAAAAACAGAGTGGCTGATCCCGATATTACTGGCGCTCGGTGCCGCGGGCGCCTTGTGGTACTACTGGATCCAGGTGAGCAGGCCGCCGGCGGAGCCCGTCGCGGTACCGGCGCCGCCCGTGGAGGAGCCGCAGGCAATGCCGGGACCCGTGCATCCGGTGCCGGAGCCGGTCTCCCCGAGGGCAGATAGACCGGAGCTCGTGCCGCTGCCGCCGCTCGATCGAAGCGACGAATATTTCAAGCTGGCGTTGAGCGATCTGCTGGGCAAGTCGATCGACGACATGCTCGTCGATTCCGGACTCATCGAACGTATCGTTGCGACTATCGACAACCTGCCACGATCTCATGTGGCTGAACGGATTCGACCTGTCGGGCGAATCGGTGGTCAGTTCCAGGTCAATGTGCGGGGCGGCGACGAGTTCTCGATCGATAGTGGAAATTACGACCGTTATGCTCCCCTGGTCGACGTGCTGACCGGCGCCGATTTGCGCGCGGCCGCCGAGGTTTATCGCCGTTTTTATCCGTTGTTCCAGAGCGCTTACGTCGATCTCGGCTATCCGCAGGGATATTTCAACGATCGCCTCGTCGAGGTTATCGATCATCTGCTCGAGACACCCGAAATCGATGATTCCGTGCCATTGGTCCGGCCGCACGTGCTATACGAGTTTGCCGACCAGGAACTGGAAGAACTCTCCAGCGGCCAGAAGTTGCTCATACGCATGGGTAGCGAGAACAGGTCGCGGGTCAAAACGGCCCTGCGCGAGTTTCGAAGCATCGTGACACAGATGTAATCCGGTAGTTTGACCAGCGCCGAATCTGTGGTGAGATATGTGAGCAAACAAAATCTTTCTTAACACAACGATCCTGCGGGGGAATTCATGAGATTTTCGATTCTTGTGCTGCTGGCACTGGGCAGTACGGCCGTTGTAGCGGATGAGCCCATACTTGGCTATGACGAGACGTCGAGTGCGCGTCAGCGCGAAGCCGAGGCCTTGCTTGATGCGACCATCGATGCCACGGAGATGGACGGGTGGTTAAAGCTCATGTCGTCCGAGCCGCACCACGTCGGTTCACCCAAAAGCAAGGAAAACGCCGAATTCATGGCGCAGCTTCTCGAGTCGTGGGGTTACGACGTGGAGATCGCGGAATACAGGATTCTATTGCCGACACCGAAGGTTCGTGAAATAGAATTGACTGCCCCGACGCAGTACAAGGCGACCCTCAGGGAAGATTCACTCGAGGCAGACCCCAGCACCTTCGTGCGCGACGACTTGCTTGCGCCCTATAACGCTTTTTCCGTCGACGGGGAAGTCGAAGGCGAACTCGTATTCGTCAACTACGGCATTCCCGAAGACTATGAAACGCTCGAACAATACGGGATCGAAGTCGAAGGCCGGATTGCGATTGCCAAGTACGGCCGTTCATGGCGCGGTATCAAGCCAAAGCTTGCCGCAGAAAACGGGGCGATCGCCACGATCATTTATTCCGATCCGGTCGACGACGGTTATGGAGCGGGCGACGCCTATCCCAAGGGACCCTTCAAGCACGAGAGCGGCGTGCAGCGTGGATCCGTCATGGACATGCCGACTTATCCCGGCGATGTACTGACACCGGGACGCGGCGCAACGCGCAACGCGCGGCGACTGGATCGCAACGACGCACCGACGTTGACCAAGATTCCGGTATTGCCGATTTCGCAACGCGACGCCTTGCCATTGCTGTCGGCGCT
Source organism: Woeseiaceae bacterium (assembly GCA_041555515.1). Classification (GTDB taxonomy): domain Bacteria; phylum Pseudomonadota; class Gammaproteobacteria; order Steroidobacterales; family Woeseiaceae; genus SZUA-117. The sequence goes on along the minus strand of JBFFKF010000040.1, from coordinate 1,243 downwards.
GGACGGTGAAGTGGTGCCGCCGGAGTGGCGCGGCGGTTTGCCGATCACCTACCACTTCGGACCCGGACCCGCGCGGGTGCGCATGAAAGCGCAGTTCGATTGGAACATGGTCACCGCCTACAACGTTATTGCGCGCTTGCGGGGCAGCGAATACCCGGATGAGTGGGTCATTCGCGGCAATCATCATGATGGCTGGAATCACGGCGCCGCAGATCCTCTGTCCGGCATGGTCGCCACCCTGGCAGAGGCCAAGGCCGTGGCCATGTTGGCGCGGGAGGGACGCCGTCCGAAGAGAACCATGATTTACGCAGCCTGGGATGCCGAGGAGCCCGGGCTGATAGGTTCCACCGAATGGGCGGAACATCATGCCGCCGATCTCAAGCAACACGCGGTGGCCTACATCAATACCGACGGCAGCGACCGCGGTTTCATCAACGTCGGTGGCAGCCACGTGCTCGAAAGATTCTTCAACCAGGTCATTGAAGAGGTCGATGACCCGCGATCCGACATCTCCCTGAAAGAAAGGCGACGCGCGTATGAACTGATTTACGGTGATGACAAGGAAAAAGCGACGGCAGAGGAGCGAAATGACCTCAGGATCAGCCCGATGGGTTCGGGATCAGATTACACGCCGTTCCTGCAACATCTCGGCATCGCGTCGGCACACGTCAGTTTCGCTGGTGAAGCGGACGATGGCAGCTATCACACCTTGTATGACACCTACGAGCATTACACCAAATTCCAGGACCCCGGCCTGGTTTACGGTACGACCCTGGCAAAAGTGACCGGGCGCGCAGCGCTGCGGCTGGCAAATGCGCAACGCCTGCCCTTCGAGTTCAAGGGATTTGCCGACAACATTGCGCTGTATGTGAGTGAACTCGAGGAACTCGCAACTTCCATGCGCGAGGATACCGAGAGAACTAACGGGCTCATTGATGACGGCACCTATGCTGCTGCTATCAATCCGTACACGTCGATTTCGGTACCCGCGAAGCAGGAAGCCGTGCCGCACTTCAATTTTGCCCCGCTGCAGAACGCGCTCGATCGCTTGCAGAAAGCGGCGGAACAATTCGACGCAGCGGCAGACCGACAGACAGCGGTTTCCCGAGAAATTAATAATTTGCTTTTTACCAGCGAGCGGCTGTTGACGCGCGATGCGGGACTCGAAGGCCGATCCTGGTACAAGCATCATATCTACGCGCCGGGCTTTTACACAGGTTATGGTGTGAAGACTATCCCGGGG
>JBFFKF010000039.1:0-21623 GCA_041555515.1 Woeseiaceae bacterium | reverse complement strand
TTATTAAAAAAAACCAGACCTCCTGTCCGATTTCATCAAAAAAATCAATTCGCGTTGATTACCTCAAGCGCCCAATCCAGGACGGTCTGCGTGACCTCATCGATCGTCAGGTCGCTGGAATCCAGAACCCTGGCGTCTTCTGCGGCTCGCAGCGGCGCTACCGTTCGTTCGGAATCCCGCCTGTCACGTTCCTCGATGTCCCGCGAAAGGGCCGGAAGGCTAACATCAATACCCTTGTCTTTCAACTGCTTATGGCGCCTTTTCGCGCGCTCCTCGGCACTGGCCGTGAGAAAGACCTTGAGCACGGCGTCGGGGAAAACGGCGGTGCCCATATCCCTGCCGTCCGCCACCAGTCCGGGCGCCTTACGGAAGCCCCTTTGCAGCGACAGGAGCGCCTCCCGGACTTTGGGTTGCGCCGCCACGCGGGACGCGAGACGGCCGCATTCTTCGGTACGCAGCTCGGCGCTTACTTCGGCATCGCCGAGCCATACCTGTACCTCGTCAGCAGCTTGCGTATCGAACCTGACGGCGAGGCCCGACGCTATTTCCGCGAGCACTGCTTCGGAGGCGTCTTCCTGGCCTTTTTCAAAAGCCGCCAACGCGACCAGCCGGTACAGCGCGCCGCTGTCCAACAAGTGCCAATTGAGAGCTTTCGCGACCCGCCTGGCGATCGTTCCTTTTCCGGATCCGACCGGGCCGTCGATCGCGATCACCGGGGGCTCGCTCACTATGCGATGTCTTCCTCGTGACTGCTGATGCTGATGCCGAGGTTTTTCAGGCAATCCACGAAACCGGGAAACGAAGTAGCCACTGCGTCGGTATTGTCGATGCGCAATGGATAGGTAGCGACAGTGCCGGCGATCGCAAATGCCATCGCTACCCGGTGATCACCATGACTGTTGACTTTGCCGCCGGCGAGCGTTGCCCCGTGCACCTCGGCACCGGCATCCGTCTCGTCTACCTGTGCGCCCAGTCGCCGCAACCCTTCGGCCATTACCGCAATTCGATCGCTTTCCTTTACGCGCAGCTCGCCGATTCCGGAAAACGTCGTTTTGCCCTTGGCGCATGCCGCCGCCACGAACAGCATCGGAAACTCGTCGATTGCCAGCGAAACCCTCGAGGAATCGACGTATATGCCGTGCAACTTGGATGAGCGAACGGTGATGTCGGCGACCGGTTCCTCACCGAGCAAGCGCACGTTATCCACGCCGATGTCCGCACCCATTTCTCGCAGAATGTCGAGCGCCCCCGTGCGTGTCGCATTGACGCCGACGTTCTGGATCACGAGCTCACAGTCTCGGGACAGTAATGCGGCCAGGATGATGAACGCAGCGGACGAGAGGTCGCCGGGTATCTCGATATCTATGCCCTGCAAAGTCTGCTTGCCCGACATGATGATCTGTTTCTCGCCGACATTCAGATTGGCGCCCATCGAACGCAACATACGCTCCGTGTGGTCGCGCGTCGTCGCGCGCTCGACGATTGAAGTCTCGCCATTGGCATAAAGGCCCGCCAACAATACTGCCGACTTGACCTGCGCACTCGCGACATCCGGACGGAACAAAATGCCGGACAACGTCTGTCCACCCTTGATTTCCAGCGGCGGCCAGCCATCGGCGGAATATATCTTGGCGCCCATGTCCGTGAGTGGCTTGATGACCCTGTTCATCGGGCGCTGGTTGAGCGAGTTGTCCCCGACCAGCTTGCTGTCGAACGATTGCGCCGACAGAAGTCCCGCAAACAGGCGCATGGCGGTCCCCGAATTTCCCATGTCGAGTGGCCCGGTCGGCTGCCCGAGGCCTGCAGGGCCGCCGCCCTCGACCAGTATCGCCGTTTCCGTTCGTTGCTCGATGTGCACGCCCATTTCGCGCAGCGCTTCCATGGTCGACAGGCAGTCCCTCGCGTTGAGGAATCCCCGAATTCTTGTCTGTCCTTCTGCGATTGCGCCCAGAATAAGTGCGCGATGCGAAATCGACTTGTCACCCGGCACGGTAATCTGGCCGCTGTGTAATACAGATGGCTCGACAGTTATATGCATTGACAGTTTGGCCGACTAATTAACCGCTTTCGGATAGGCGCCAATGATACGGAAAAGAGAGCTTCTTTCCTCTAATTCGGCGAGTGCTTCTTTGACCGCTGCGTCCTCCGCGTGGCCCTCGAGATCGATGAAGAATACATAGTCCCAGTTCTGGCGTCGCGACGGACGGGATTCGATGCGCGTCATGCTGACTCCATGGATAGCCAGCGGTTGCAGCAACGCGTGCAGCACGCCGGCTCCCTCGGTCCCCGATGCCGACAGCAGTATCGTCGTCTTGTCATCGCCGCTCGAGGCGAGCAGCTCCCGGCCCACGACCAGGAAGCGCGTCGTGTTATCCGGCCGGTCCTCGATGTTGTTAACGAGTATCTTGAGGTCGTAAACCTCGGCGGCGGCCTCACCGCCGATCGCTGCCGTGCCCTCCTCGTCACGCGCGCGCCTGGCGCCGGTCGCGTTGCTGCTCACGCCGATCAGCTCCACGTGCGGCATGCATTCGCGCAGCCAGCCGCGGCACTGCGCAAGCGACTGCTCGTGCGCGCAAACGCGCTTGATGTTTTCGAGACCCGCATCGGTTGCCAACAGGTGCTGCTCGATTCTGAGCTCGACCTCGCCACCGATCTTCAATGGTGAGGTCAGAAACATGTCCAGCGTGTGATTCACGGTCCCCTCGGTCGAGTTCTCGATCGGCACGACACCAAAATCCGCGGCACCGCTTTCCACTTCCTGGAAGACCTCGTCGATGGTCGAGAACGGCAGGCCCCTGACGGAATGCCCGAAATGCTTGTAGACGGCCGTCTGCGTAAACGTGCCTTCCGGACCGAGATAGGCGATTTTCAGCGGTTCCTGCTGCGCCAGGCATGCCGACATGATTTCGCGAAACAGCCTGAGCATCTCCTCGTCGCGCAGCGGACCTTCGTTGCGCTCCAGCACCGCGCGCAGCACTTCCGCCTCTCGCTCCGGACGGTAGTAATCGACGGCTGCCCCCAGTTCGCCCTTGGAGACGCCCACCTGCTGCGCATAGCGGGCCCGCTCGCTGATCAGCTCCTGGATCTTGCGGTCGACCTCGTCGATGCGATTGCGGATGCTCGCAAGATCGGGCGTCGCCCCCTGATTTTTTGCTGCCTTGGCCAAGCTAGAGCCCCTGTAAACCCCAATAATTCCGTAACTTAGGATATAGACTTGCCAAGATATCGCAACGTCAGGACGCCCTCAATGGCCCTCAGCGACGCAAGAATATCCTCGGGCACCTCGCCATCGAGGTCGACCACGGTATAGGCGAGGTCACCACGCGACTTGTTCAGCAGGTCCTCGATATTGAGCCGGGCATCGCCGAGACAGGTCGTGATCTGACCGACCATGTTCGGCACGTTGGCATTGGCGATGGTGATCCGGTAATTGTCATCGCGCGGCATGTCCGCATCGGGAAAATTGACCGAGTGACGGATATTGCCGTTTTCGAGATAGTCGCGGACATTCTCGGCGACCATGATCGCGCAGTTTTCCTGCGCCTCTCCGGTCGATGCGCCAATGTGCGGCAAGGAGATGACTTTCGGATGCTTGATGAGCTCCGCCGTCGGAAAATCGGTAACGAAGGCATGCAACTTGCCGCTCTCCAGCGCATCCAGCAGCGCCTTGCGCCTGACAATGCCGCGCCGCGAGAAATTGATCAGGATGCTGCCATCGTTCATCCGATCCAGCCTGGCCGCATCGATAAGTCCTTTGGTTCCTTCGACCAGCGGTACGTGAACGGTGACGACATCGGCTTTCTTGAAAAGCTTGTCCAGCGAATCGACCTGCTTCACACCGGACGACAACTGCCAGGCACGTTGCACCGTGATCTGCGGATCGTAACCGACCACCTTCATACCGAGCGCCAGCGCCACATTTGCAACCTCGACGCCGACGGCGCCAAGGCCGATTACTCCCAATGTCCGGCCCGGCAGTTCGAAACCGACAAATTGTTTCTTGCCCGCCTCGATCGCCGCGTCCAGCTCGTCGCCTTCTTTATCCAGTGCATTGATGTAATCCCGGGCACCGAAAATATTCCTTGCGGCGATCAGCATGCCGGCCATGACCATTTCCTTGACCGCATTTGCATTCGCGCCGGGCGCGTTGAATACGGGTACGCCGCGCTTGCTCATTGCATCAACAGGTATGTTGTTCACGCCGGCGCCCGCTCGCCCGATTGCCGCAACCGATTCCGGGATCTCCATGGAATGCAGGTCATAGGAGCGAAGCAGGATCGCATTTGGCTCAGATATGTCTGCACCCTTCTCGTAGGAATCATCGGGCAGCCGCTCCAGGCCGGCAGCGGCGATATTATTCAGCGTGAGTACCTTGAACATGTTCTTGTTTTCAAACAAATCAAATGCCGGTCGGGATTGTAGCGGTTTCTGACTGCTATGCCAGATAACAGTTTTAGTCGCATAACCTTCGGTCGACTGCCAATCTCCCGCAAGCAGTATCAGCCGTTGACCTTTTCGAATTCCGCCATGAATTCAATCAAAGCATCGATGGCTGCCTCCGGTACCGCGTTGTAGATCGACGCACGCATGCCGCCGACGGAGCGATGGCCTTTGAGGTTGGTCAAACCCGCAGCCTTCGACTTTTCGAGAAACTTCCCGTCCAGCGATGGATCCTTGAGCACGAAGGGCACGTTCATCCACGAACGGCAATCCTTGCTTACAGGGTTCGTGTAGAAACCGGACGCGTCGATCGCAGCATAGAGTTTTCTGGCCTTGCGCTCGTTGATTTCGGCCATCGCCGTCAGCCCGCCGATTTCCTTGAGGTATTCGAACACCAGCCCTGCCACATACCAGGCGAAAGTTGGCGGCGTGTTGTCCATCGAACCCGATTCGGCATAGACGGAATACCGGAGCAATCTCGGCGCCGACGAGCGCGCACGCGACAGGAGATCTTTGCGTACGATGACGACCGTAAGGCCGGCCGGGCCGATGTTCTTCTGCGCGCCCGCGTAAATGACGCCGAAGCGACTGACGTCTAACGGTCGCGACAGGAGCGTGCTCGACATGTCGGCGGCTAGCGGCGTATCGCCAACATCGGGAACGAAATGAAATTCCACGCCGGCGATCGTCTCGTTCGGCGTGTAATGCAGGTAAGCGGCTTTTTCACTGCGCTGCCACGAGTCTTCGGGCGGAATTGCCGTGAAATTGTTCGATGAGGCGTCGGCCGCCACGTTGACGTGGCAGTGGATTTCCGCCTCGGCGAGCGCTTTTTTCGACCAGCTGCCGGTGAGTAAGTAATCGGCAGTATCGCCCTCAGCCGCCAGATTCAGCGGCACCATTGCAAATTGCAGCGTCGCGCCGCCTTGCGCAAACAGCACACTGTAATCGTCGGGTATCTGCAGAAGATCGCGCAAGTCCTGCTCGGCTTTTTCCGCGATGGCCATGAAATCCTTGCTGCGATGGCTGATCTCCATGACCGACATGCCGGTGCCGTTCCAGTCGGGGATATCGTCACGCACTCTTTCGAGTACGGGTTCGGGAAGTGCCGCGGGACCAGCGCTGAAGTTGAAGACGCGAGACATTGGATGCAGGTACCTGCTTCTTTCTTATTCTTCGGCGTCCTCGATCGATTGAATCCTCGCCAGGCCGACCAGCCATTGCCCTTCTTCGACGCGAATCAGCGTCACGCCCTGGGTGTTGCGGCCGATAATCGAGATGTCACTGACCGCCGTACGCACGAGCGTTCCGCTGGAGCTGATCAGCATGATCTCGTCCTCGTCCTGCACCTGGACGGCACCGACGGTGGGGCCGTTGCGCGCCGTGGTCTGGATCGCGATGACGCCCTGTCCGCCGCGGCCCTGGACCGGGAACTCGTCGATTGGGGTGCGCTTGCCGTAGCCGTTTTCGGTCGCGGACAGGATCATGCCGTCGCCGACGATGGTCAGCGCAATGACCTCGTGGCCTTCCGGCAGCTTGATGCCGCGGACCCCGGCGGCGCCGCGGCCCATCGGCCTGACGTCCTCTTCCTTGAAGCGAATCGCCTTGCCGTGGCTCGCGACCAGCATGATCTCCTGTTTGCCGTCGGTTATCGCGACATCGACCAGCTTGTCACCGTTGCGCAGATCGATAGCGATGATGCCGCTCGAGCGCGGTCGCGAAAACAGGCTTAGCGGCGTCTTCTTGACGGTCCCGCCGCTCGTTGCCATGAAAACGAAATTATCCGCATTGAATTCGCGAATCGGCAGGATCGCGTTGATTCTTTCGCCTTCACTCAACGGCAGCAGATTGACGATCGGTTTGCCGCGCGCGCCACGGCTCGCCTGGGGCACCTGGTATACCTTCAGCCAGTACAGCTTGCCGCGGCTGGAGAAACACAGGATCGTGTCGTGCGTGTTGGCCACGAACAGCTTGTCGATGAAATCCTCGTCCTTGACCTTGGCCGCCGAGCGACCACGTCCACCGCGGCGCTGGGCGCGGTACACGTCGATCGGCTGTGCTTTGGCGTAACCGCCATGCGACAGCGTCACGACAACCTCTTCTTCCGGGATCAGGTCCTCTTCCTGGAGGTCGGTATGGTCCTGGTTGATTTCGGTCCTGCGCGCATCGCCATAGCTGTCACGGATCTCGGTCAGTTCGGTCTTGATCACGCCCAGCAGCTTGTCGGGATCGGACAAGATATCAGAAAATTCTTTAATTTTTACTAATATCTCTTTGTATTCATTAAGTATTTTCTCCTGCTCAAGGCCGGTCAATCGATGCAGCCTGAGGTCCAGGATCGCCTGCGCCTGTACCGGAGAGAGGTGGTACTTGCCGTCGATAAGCCCGAAGCCGTCCGGCAGGGAATCGGGCCGGGTGTCGGTCTTGCCGGCTTTCTCGAGCATGCCGGTGACGGCGCCCGGCGCCCATGTCGTCTCCACAAGTGCCGTCTTCGCCTCGGCCGGCGACGGCGATTTCTTGATCAGCGCGATGACCTCGTCGATGTTCGCCAGCGCCACGGCCTGTCCTTCCAGCACGTGAGCCCGGTCCCTCGCCTTCCTGAGGTCGAAAATCGTGCGCCGCGTGACGACCTCGCGCCGGTGCGCAACAAACGCCTCGAGCATCTGCTTCAGGTTGAGGAGCTTCGGCTGTCCCTCGTGCAGCGCGACCATGTTGATGCCGAACACGCTCTGCAGCGGAGTCTGCTTGTAGAGGTTGTTCAGCACCACATCGCTCAGTTCGCCTTTGCGCAGTTCGATCACGATGCGCATGCCGTCCTTGTCCGACTCGTCCCTCAGTTCACTGATACCTTCGATACGTTTCTCACGAACCAGATCGGCAATCTTTTCGATGAGACGGGCTTTGTTGACCTGGTAAGGCAGTTCGGTGACGACGATGGCTTCCTTGCCGCGTTTGTCAATCGTTTCGACAGTGGTCCTGGCGCGCATGAAAATGCGCCCGCGGCCCGTTCTGTAGGCGGCATAGATGCCCTGCGCGCCGTTGATGATGCCCGCGGTCGGAAAATCCGGACCCGGTACATGCTCGATCAGGCCCTGCACGTCCATCGCCGGATCGTCGATGAGCGCCAGACAGGCATTGACGATCTCGTTCAGGTTATGCGGCGGAATGTTGGTCGCCATGCCAACGGCAATGCCGGCCGAGCCGTTGACCAGCAGATTCGGCACCCGGGTCGGCATGACCGCCGGCTCCGATTCCGAACCGTCATAGTTTTCGACGAATTCGACCGTGTCCTTGTCGATATCCGCAAGGATTTCGTGCGCGATGCGCGCCATGCGTACTTCGGTGTAACGCATCGCGGCCGGCGCGTCGCCGTCCACGGAACCGAAATTGCCCTGCCCGTCGACCAGCATGTATCGCATCGAAAACGGCTGCGCCATGCGCACGATCGTGTCGTAAACCGCAGTATCTCCGTGGGGATGATATTTACCGATGACGTCGCCGACGACGCGCGCCGATTTCTTGTAGGGCTTGTTGTAATCGTTGCCGAGTTCGCGCATCGCATGCAGCACCCGACGATGCACCGGTTTCAGTCCGTCGCGGACATCGGGCAACGCGCGACCGACGATTACGCTCATCGCGTAATCGAGATAGGACTGCTGCATCTCCTCTTCGAGGCTTACCGACAGAATTTCCTGCGCGACTTCAGACATGCAAATTCACCTCGCCCGTACGTTTCCGATCAAAGGGCCGGAATCGCGGCGATAAAAACTCGGGTTCTTTACGGAAAAAATTCCTGATTTCTTTGCCTTGACGCTGACGCCAAAAAACGTCAAATCAAGCGCAGAATAATATCACAGGAGCCCGCGTAACAGCAGGCTTTCAGGGCGTTTCGGCCCGTTTCCCGCGGCGCTTACGGGGCGGCAATCCGGGCGTTATACTTGCCCCTTCAACCGACCCCGAAACCAGCCCTCATCACGCAGAAAATGCAGCATTGCGACACCCTCATCCTGGCCGGCTGGTGCGTGCCGGTCGAGCCGGCCGATCTCGTATTGAGCGAGCATGCCGTCGCCGTCAACGACGGCAAAATCATCGATATATTGCCGGCGTCGGAGGCACGCCAGCGATACGAAGCCAGCGTGCTCGTAAGACGCCCGGATCATGTGCTCCTGCCCGGCTTCGTGAACGCGCATACGCATGCCGCAATGTCACTTTTGCGGGGGATCGCCGACGACCTGCCGCTGGAGCGCTGGCTCGAGGACGGCGTCTGGCCGGTCGAGCTCCGCTGGATGAGCGCTGAGCTGGTGCGCGACGGCACCCGGCTCGCGATCGCGGAAATGCTCCTGTCCGGATGCACCTGTTTCAGCGATCAGTATTTCTTCCCGGAGATCGTCGCAGAAACGGCCGTGGATCTGCACATGCGGGCCATGGTGGGCACGCCGGTTGTCGACTTCCGGACTGCCTGGGCCGACAGTGCGTCCGAGTGTCTGAGCAAAGGCGCCGAGCTGGTGCACGACGCGTATGCCGATCACCCACTTGTCTCGAGCTGTTTTGTGCCGCACTCGACGGCAACGGTGTCCGACGAGGCCTTCACTGAACTGCGGGTTGTCGCCGACCAGCTAGACAGGAAGATCCAGCTCCACCTGCACGAATCGGCACAGGAAATCGAGAACGAACTGAAGAGCAGCGGCAAACGCCCGCTCGAGCGATTGCAGGATCTGGGCCTCGTCAATGCATCGCTGATGGCGGTTCACGCCGTGCACGTGACCGACGACGAGATAGCACTGTTCGCCGACGCGGGTGTCGCCGTCGCCCACTGTCCGCGTTCCAACCTCAAGCTCGCGGACGGCATTGCGCCGGTTGCGGCATACAGGGATGCAGGTGTTACGGTTGCGCTCGGTACCGACAGCGCCGCCAGCAATAACGTCATGGAAATGCTTGGAGAGATGCGCACCGCAACCTTGCTGGCCAAAGTGCGCGCCGACGATGCGGCTGCGTTACCCGCGGCACAGGCGTTGCGTATGGCGACCCTGGATGGTGCAAGAGCGCTCGGTCTCGGCGACAGCGTCGGCTCTATCGAGAAAGGCAAGTGGGCCGACCTCGCGTGTATCGATTTGCAGCACATCAACAGTCAGCCGGTTTACGATCCGGTATCGCAGATCGTGTATACCGTGCATCCGAATCAAGTCAGTGACGTATGGGTCGCCGGCAAGCACCAGGTTGAAAACGGCACGCTCAACCACATTGACGTAGGCGATATGCTGCGACGAACTTCCGAATGGCAGTATCGCATTGCCAACGAAAAGGAGCGCAAACTCGCGTGACTACTGAACCGCAAAACGTCGACAGCGCCGAAATCGCGAAATTTGATGCCCTGGCATCGCGCTGGTGGGATCCCGCCGGTGACTTCCGGCCGCTGCACGAGATCAATCCGCTGCGCCTCGATTACATCCGCCAGAGAGCGACGCTTGCCGGCAGCAAGGTGGTCGACATCGGTTGCGGCGGCGGCATCCTCACCGAGGCGATGGCCAACCTGGGCGCATCGGTCACCGGCATCGACATGGCCGAAGCACCGCTCGCGGTTGCGCGCCTGCACCAGGCGGAGTCCGGCACCAATGTCGAATACCTGAAGACAACCGCCGAGAATCTTGCCAGCGAGCGTCCCGCAGAATTCGACGTCGTAACCTGTCTCGAGATGCTCGAACATGTGCCGGCACCGTCCACGGTCATTGCCGCCTGTACCGCACTCGTGCGACCGGGCGGCGACATTTTCTTCTCGACCATCAATCGCAATCCAAAGTCGTTCCTCTTTGCAATAATCGGTGCCGAGTATGTTTTGCGACTGTTGCCCCGGGGGACTCACGAGTACCGCAAATTCATCCGTCCTTCCGAGCTGGATACATGGTCGCGTCACGCCGGGCTACAACTGATAGGCAGCATTGGCATGCAATATAATCCGCTAACCAAAGAGTACTCGCTCGGCGACAACGTCGACGTCAACTACATCATGCACTTCCAGCGTCCCGAATCGGTTTAAAGGACCACCCGATCGATACATTCGACGCAATTCTTTTCGATCTCGATGGCACCCTGGTGGATACGGCGCCGGACATGGTGGCCGTATTGCTCGCTATGCAAAAGGATCGCGGCCTGGACGTGCTGCCGTATGATCTCGCCCGCTCGCAAGTCTCCAACGGTGCGCGCGGACTGGTGCGACTCGCCTTTCCGGATGCCGATGAAGCGCTTACCCAAGAACTGCACCACGAGTACCTCGATCGTTACGAGGGCGCCGTATGCATTGACTCGATCCTGTTTCCCGACCTCGGCGAGCTCTTGGACGAGTTGGATGCCGCGGCCTTGCCGTGGGGAGTGGTCACGAATAAGCCAAAGCGGATGACAGAGCCCTTGCTCGAGGCGCTCGGTCTGCTTGCGCGCAGCGCCTGCTCGATCAGCGGCGATGCGCTGCCGCAGAGAAAGCCCGACCCTGCGCCCCTGCTGCTCGCCAGCCGGCAGATCGGCGTCCCGCCGGCGAATACCGTGTATATCGGCGACTCGGTACGCGACATCCAGGCTGGCCGTGCCGCGGCCATGTTTACGATTGCCGCTTCCTATGGCTACATTGCAGCCGGCGACGATCCCCAGACCTGGAACGCCGACCTGATCGCCGGCGACACGCGGGAACTCACCCATTACCTGCGCAAACGCGTTAATCTGGACAGCTGATGAACACGATAAATATCAATCCCTTGTGGATCGAATTTGGCGCACCCGCTCTGGGCGCGGGCCTGCTGCTCGGCGGTCTGATCGTATGGTTGTTCGTGCGCGCCCGGCAACGGCGGCTGCAGGACACCATCCAGGTTCTGAGCGACAGGCTCAAGGACCAGGATGCGTTACAGGTGGAACGTGATGCGGCTTTCGAGGCCGCGACCAGCAGGCTTGCAACCTCGTTCTCGGAACTCGCCAACCTGTCCCTCAGGTCGAACAGCGAGACCTTCCTGCGCCTCGCACAAGAGAACCTCGGCGCCCAGCAGGAACGCGCGAAAAGCGAACTCAGCGCACGCGAGCAAGCGGTCGAAAATCTCGTCAAACCGATTCGCGATGCATTGCAGCAGTCGCAGGCACAGATCGCCGCGCTCGAAAAATCACGCAGCGAGGCCTACGGCAGCATCAAGGAACAAATCGAGGCGATGCGAACAAGCCAGCAAACGCTCACCCAGGAGACGCAGAATCTCGTGAAAGCGCTGCGCCGCCCCGAGGTCCGCGGCCGCTGGGGTGAGATAACGCTGCGACGCCTCGTTGAACTGGCAGGCATGGTCGAGCACTGTGATTTCCAGGAACAGGTACATACAACCTCTGAGGACAAAACAATTCGTCCGGACATGATCGTGCGCATGCCGGATAACCGCGAGCTTGTCGTTGACGTCAAAACACCGCTCGATGCTTATCTCGAAGCCATTGAAGCGACGGACACCACAAAAAGACAACTGGGTCTGCAACGACACGCACGCAACGTGCGCGAACACATCCGCAAGCTCTCATCGAAAATCTACTGGGATCAGTTTTCGAAAAGCCCGGAGTTCGTCATCCTGTTTATCCCCGGTGACCAGTTCCTGAGCGCAGCGTTGACCGAGGATCCCGATCTTATCGAGTACGCACTCTCGGAACAGATCATCCTCGCGACGCCGACGAGTTTTGTCGCCCTGCTCAAGGCCGTCGCCTACGGCTGGCGGCAGCTTGCGCTTGCGGACAACGCCGAGGAGATCCGCAAGCTGGCAGAAGACCTGTATAGCCGCCTTGCTTCATTCATGGGCCATATGAACAAGGTCGGCAAGCAACTGGCCTCGAGTGTCGAAAACTATAACCGCGCCGTGGGTTCGCTCGAGCGCAAGGTACTGCCGGGCGCACGCAAGTTCGTCGAACTCGGCATCCGGCCAAAAAAGGAAATCGAACAGGCCGAACCGCTCGAATCACTGCCTCGAACCATTGTCGACTCCGGCAGTGACGACGAAACCGATGACAAGTTGTTGCAATAGGTGCTGAACGATTGAGTTTCGATCCGCATAGCCATGAGTATGCAGGGGACATACTCAAAGACCGGATAATTCTCATTACCGGAGCGAGTGACGGCATCGGCAAGGCGCTCGCCGTGCATACCGCAGGTTTAGGCGCTCAGGTCCTCTTGCACGGTCGAAACAAGAAAAAACTCGAATCCGTTTACGACGCGATAAGCGAAATAAAAGATGCGCCGCAACCTTGGATCGCTGTAATCGATTTCGCCACGGCCGAAGCGGGCGCGTACTCAGATCTCGTCGAAAATATTGAGAAGGAATTCGGACGCCTCGATGGCCTCGTTCACAATGCGAGCATCCTCGGGCAACGGCTCTCCATCGAGCAGTACGATATCGCCGACTGGCAACAGGTCATGCACGTGAATCTCACCGTGCCCTTCGTGCTGACACAGGCTTTGCTACCGCTCATGCGAAAAAGCGACGATCCATCCATCATCTTCACGAGCAGCGGCGTCGGACGAGTCGGCAAGGCGTTCTGGGGCGCCTATTCGGTCTCCAAGTTCGGCACCGAGGCCCTGTCGCAGATCCTGGCCGACGAGAACCGGCACACGTCACTGCGCGCCAACTGCATCAATCCGGGACCGATAAGAACCAAGATGCGCCTTGCCGCGTACCCTGCCGAGGATCGCGACAAGCTGAAACGGCCGGAAGACATCATGGCGACCTACGTCTACCTGCTCGGACCTGACAGCAAGGGGGTCACCGGAGAAAGCCTGGACGTGCAGTAGTGCCTTTGATCGACGTTGGCTCGTTAGGACATGGCCCGTAAGTTGAGCAGGTGACTGATTACGGTCCGTTTATGCTAGATTTCATTTGCCGGGCGCTATCAGGGGGACAGGGTTGAGCTACTTTCAGGAACTTAAGCGACGTAACGTGTTTCGGGCGGTTATCGCCTACGTCGTGCTCGGCTGGATCCTGTTGCAGGTTTCCACCAATCTCGAGGAAGCGCTCAACCTGCCCGCCTGGTTCGACGGCCTGGTCGCCGCCCTGCTCGCCATCGGGCTGCCGATCGTGGCCGTGTTTTCCTGGGTGTACGAGCTGACACCCGAGGGGCTCCTGAAAACGGAGGACGTGCCGGAAGAGCAAAGTATCACGCCACGCACCGGCCGCCGCCTCGACGTATTCACGGCAATCGGCATCGTCGTCCTCATCGGCCTGGTATTAATGGATCGGATTACCGGACCGGCTGACGAGAGCACAGCCGAGCAGACCGTGGCCACGGACGCGCGCAGTAATGTTTCGCCGCCCCCCTCTGCCGACAAATCCATCGCGGTGCTGCCTTTCGTCGCGATGACGGACTCGAAAGACGACGAGTTTTTCGCCGATGGGCTCTCCGAAGAATTACTGAACGTGCTGGCGAAAAACAAGGATCTGAAAGTCGCCGGCCGCACATCAGCGTTCTACTACAAAGGCAGGAACGAAGATCTCAGGACGATTGCGGATTCCCTTGGCGTCGCGCACATCCTCGAAGGTAGCGTGCGGCGCTCCGGCAACCAGATCCGCGTCACCGCCCAGCTCATCAAGGCCCTTGATGGATTTCACCTTTGGTCCGAAACTTACGATCGTGAGAGCGGCGATATTTTCAGAATCCAGGACGAGATTTCTGCAAGCGTCGCGCGGGCCCTGCAAGCCGAGATCCTCGGCGCCGCTACTTCCCGGGAGACGCCAGGCAGTACGAATTCGGCTGAAGCCGAAAATCTCTACCTCGTTGCCCAGGCGGCCCTGGCTGCCCGCAACTTGCCAGACGTTCGCCGCGCCCGGGACCTGTATGCGCGGGCGTCCATTCTCGATCCCGCCAACCCGAAGTACCTCGCCGGTTACGCACACGCGGTCGCGCTCCAGTACTGGAACTCCCGGGATATTTCGAGCGACGAGGCCATCAAGGAGGCCGGCGAAGCCATTACCAAAGCCCTGAACCTGGGCCCGCCTTCCGCCGACACCCTGGCGGTCGCCGGGCTCGTTCAGGAATTGCGAGCGCTGGCGTTGAACGATCAGGCTGCGAAGCAAAAAGCCCTCGACTATTACCAGAGCGCCGTCGAGCAGGAACCAAACAACATTCTCGCGCTGCAGTGGCTGGCCTCGATTTACCTCGATATCCGTGAGGCCGAAAAGGCGAAATTCTATTTCGAGAAAGTCGTCGAGCTGGATCCGCTGAATACCCTGTCGCTCGCCGGACTGGCCAACGCGCTCCGTGGCCTCGGCAGGCTTGATGATGCGAGGCTGCACCTGTTCAAGATTCAGTCGCTGTTCCCCGATCGCGGCATGGTCTATCGCTACCTCGCAACCGTTGAAGCCGAGGCGGGTCGACTCGATAGGAATATTTTCTGGATGCGCAGAGCTGTGGCTGCGGATCCAAGTCCGATCGAGATCAGCTTTTTGCTCAACGGTTATATGGTATTCGGATGGGCCGACGAGGCTCTCGAAACGGCCGAGCGCTTTAACGAGGCGCAAGGCAGTGTCGATATTTCGAGCCTCGTCCAGGCGCAACTCGACCAGGATGTCGATGCCATTGCCGAAGAAGCGAAGCAATTGCACGCGCAGCTCGGCGAATCGCGTTTCGCCGTATTGTCGGCATGGGCCGACGCTGTCGCGGGCCGCTGCGACGACGCTGCCGAGACTCTCGAGACTCAATATCCATCGCTTCGCGGCGAGGTGATCGAATATATCGAGAATAGCGACTTGATCGACGCCATACTGCTCATTCATTGCAATTCGATCATTGGAAAACGCGCGGATGCCGAACGCTTGACCGCAGCCCTCCGGGACACCGGCATGCTGTCTGACAGGGCGTTGCAGTCCGACAAGAGACTGGCCATCGTGCGCGTTGCCTTCCATTCAGTAACAGGAGAGGTCGATAAAGCCATTTCCGATCTGCTTGCCATCGACAGGGATTCGATGACCTTGGGAATCGCAGCGATTATTCTGCCGATTGATCAATTGCCGGTGTTCGAAGCCTTGCACGACACACCTGAATTCCAGGAATACGCCAATAACGAGCGCTATCAGACTGCTCGCCTTGCGCGCATGCTGGCATCGAATGAAACCGACCGCGAAGTCGTCGCAATGTTAGAGGAAGCCGGCTACACGCTGGGCCGTTAATTATTGCCGCGCGTTCCCGGTTCCCGGGGGCGACACATTTCGTCTCTTGCTTTTCTTCCTCGGCTTGCGGATCCGTTTGCGTGGCGCCGACTCCTCTCCCGGTGGCGTCAAGCCCGCGACCCGATACAGCAATCGCACCTGGCCCGGGGTCAGCGCCCGGTATTCGCCGCGCCGCAGTTGCCGCGGCAAGTCGATCGGCCCGTAAGCGGTTCTCAGCAAACGGCTGACCTGGTAGCCGAGTGCCTCCCACAGCCGCCGCACCTCCCGACGACGGCCTTCCCGTATGGTTACATTGAACCAGCGGTTTGCCCCCTCGCCGCCTGCCGCTTCGATGCTATCGAAGGAAGCCATGCCATCGTCGAGTTCGACACCCGCCCGGAGTTTTGCAAGGTCGGCCCGCGACGGTTTGCCATGCACGCGCACGGAATAGCGCCGGATCAGGCCCGATGAGGGATGCATCAGCGCATTGGCAAGCTCGCCGTCGGTCGTAAACAGCAATAAGCCGCTGGTCGTCAGATCGAGACGACCGACCGCGACCCAGCGGGCGCCTCTCAACTCCGGTAATGAATCGAATACGGTCGCCCGTCCCTCGGGATCGGTGCGGCTGGTAATTTCATCGGGCGGCTTGTTGTAAATGATGTGGCGGTGCGGCGCCTTTAAGGCACGCACCTGCAGCCGTTTATTGTCGAGAAAGAATCGCTCGTTCCCCGTAACCGTATCGCCAAGCACGGCAACGCGACCATTTATAGTGAGCCTGCCGGCCCTGATCCAAGCTTCGATTTCGCGCCTCGAGCCATGCCCGGCAGCCGCCAGCACCTTTTGCACGCGTTCCATTTTTCTTGATTCAGGAACCGGTCAGCGACGCGTCGATGTCCTCCAGATCATCGTCGAATTCGGGTTCTGCGGGCAATGGCGGCAGCTTGCTTACGTCACCAACCGCCACTTCTTCGTCCGGTTCGTCTACTGCCGGGAGATTCAGCTGCACGCGCAGGCTTTCCCAATCCGAAACATCGGCCAGCGGCGGCAAATCGTCCAGCTTCTTGAGCCCGAAATAGTCGAGGAAAATCTTGGTCGTACCGAACAATGCAGGCCGCCCGGGGACGTCGCGGTGACCGACAACGCGAATCCACTCTCGCTCAAGCAATGAACGAATGATGTTGGTGCTGACAGATACGCCGCGCACTTCCTCAATTTCGCCGCGCGTGACCGGTTGCCGGTACGCGATCAGGGCGAGAGTTTCAAAGAGAGCACGTGAATATCTCGGCGATCGTTGCTCCCACAGCTTCTGCAGTTTGTCGACCATGTCCGCAGCGACCTGGATGCGAAAACCGGAAGCGACTTCGGCAATGGCGATTCCGCGACCCTCATAGTCTTCGGTTAACCTGCCGATTGCGTCGCGTATCTGCGATTTTTCGGGTGTCGAACTGCTGTCAAACAGATTTTGCAGTTGCTCGATGCTCAGCGGCTGGCCGGCAGCCAACAGAGCCGCTTCGACAAAATGTTTGATGTCGTTGTCATCCATAATGGCTTGGTTTACTCGGTACCTTGATAACTTTTGTCAACGCGGTTCAGGGATGTCGCCGTTGTCTGAAACCAGGCGAACGCTCGATGCCGCACGCACATGCAGCGGTGCATAGGCTTCCGACTGTACGACCTCGATTACCGCTTCTTTGAGTAGTTCGAGAATCGCGATAAATGTCACCGCGACGCCCATGCGCCCTTCTTCCGGATCGAACAGGTCGGCGAATCCCGTGAACTTGCTTGCCTTGACTCGAGTCAGGATTTCCGACATGCGCTGTCTCACGGACAACGGCTCACGCTGCAAGTGCAGATTGGAAAACATTTCTGCTCGCTTCAGCACATCGTGAAAAGCGATCAATAACTCTTTGAGAGTTACATCCGGCAGCTTGACCGTGACTTTCTTATCCGGAGCTTCCACCTTGGCGACGAATACGTCTCTTTCCAGTCGTGGCAATTCGCTCAGGTCCTCGGCTGCCTTCTTGAACCTTTCATATTCCTGCAGACGGCGCACCAGTTCAGCGCGAGGATCTTCTTCCTCATCCTCTACCTCTGGTCGCGGCAGCAACATTCGTGATTTGATCTCTGCCAGCATTGCGGCCATCAATAAGTACTCACCGGCAAGATCCAGCTGCAGTTCCTTCATCAGTTCGATGTACTCGACGTACTGCCGCGTTATCTCGGCAATCGGGATATCGAGAATATCGATATTCTGGCGGCGGATGAGGTAGAGCAAGAGATCCAGCGGCCCCTCGAACGCCTCCAGAAACACCTGCAAGGCGTACGGTGGGATATAGAGGTCCTGCGGAAGCTCCGTTACCGGTTCGCCGTCGACAACGGCAAACGGCATCTCGCCTTGCGCCGGTTCCTGATCCTCGTGGCCCGGCGGCTTGGGGGCATCTTTGCTGGTCACCACTGTCAGTTCAGGTTTCATCGTATTCCCAGGCGAGGTCGCCGCATTTTAGCCTAATTCCCCCCTCAGGCCAGCGCAGTGACGTCACCGCGGCCTTTCCGCAGAATTTCGACCGATCCTCCGGACAGGTCGATCACGCTCGTAGGCTCGATTCCGGCGGAGCCACCATCCACGATCAAGTCGATCTGGTGGCCGATCCTGGCCTCGATCTCGTTCACGTCCGTCAGTGGCGTATCGTCCCCGGGCAGCGTCAGCGTGGAACTCATAATCGGCTCCCCCAGGGCCTCCAGCATGGCCCGGACGATCGCATGGTCCGGGACCCGCAGGCCGATGGTGCGCCGTTTCGGGTTCTGCAGCCGCTTTGGCACTTCCCGCGTCGCCTGCAGAATGAAGGTATAGGGCCCCGGGGTCAGTGACCGGACCAGGCGATAAGCCCAGTTATCGATCCGGGCGTACAGGCTGATCTCCGACAGATCGCTGCAGACCAGCGTGAAATTGTGATTCTTGTCGGTCTTGCGAATTTTGCGAATCCGGTCCATCGCATGCTTATCGCCGATGTGACAGCCGAGCGCGTAACTGGAATCGGTCGGATACGCGATAAGCCCGCCGTTTCTTATCGTCGCCACGACTTCGGCGATCCGCCTGGGCTGCGGATCGGTGGGATGAATTTCGACAATCCTCGCCATGCGCGAATTGTAACGACCCGACGACAGGATGCGGTGAAAATCTTTAGCGACATTTCGAGAGCAGCATCATTTACGCTATCATTCGGCACCCTGCTCGGAGCCTGGTACCCGTATTCCTGATGCAACTCTTTGTTGATTACATACCGATCGTCGTATTTATCCTCGCGTATTTCTACAAGGATATTTTTTTCGCCACGGCCGTATTGATGGCGGTCATGCCAGTGGTGCTGCTCCTGCAGTGGCTGCTGACGCGAAAGATCAACAGGATCTATACGGTTTCCACGGCGCTGGTGCTGCTCCTGGGCGGCGCCACGCTGGCGTTCAGAAATCCGACCTTCCTCTACTGGAAACCGACCGTCCTGAACTGGCTTATCGCGATCGTGTTCCTCGGCAGTCAGTGGATTGGCAGCAAGACCATCGTGCAGCGAATGCTGGGCAGTGCTGCCGAGCTGACCACAGACCAATGGGTTCGCTTAAACCAGATATGGGTGACCTTCTTTGTCATCGTTGGCGGGGTCAATTTGTATGTGGCGTATAACTTCAGCGAGGCTTTTTGGGTCAAGTTCAAGCTTTTTGGAATGCTCGGTTTGACTTTCGTGTTCGTGATCGTGCAGAGCATCTGGCTCACTCTTGCGACCCAAAAGAACGCAACCGCGGCTGAAGATTCCGAGACCTGACCATGTGGTACGCCATCATCAGCGAAGACGTGGAAAACAGTCTTCCATTGCGCGCCAAAGCTCGCACGGCACATCTCGATCGACTGAAATCGCTGACCGAGGAAGGCCGCTTGCTGCTGGCCGGCCCTCATCCGGCAATCGACGCAGAAGACCCGGGAACAGCGGGATTCAGCGGCAGCCTGGTGGTTGCAGAATTCCCGTCACTCGAAGACGCGAAGGCCTGGGCCGATGCCGACCCGTACCTGGAGGCCGGTGTCTATGCAAACGTCATGGTCAAGCCTTTCAAGCGCGTCCTGCCATGACGGAAGACCGGCAGGCGCTGATTCGAAAGGAACTCGAGAAGAACTTTCAGCCAACGGAACTACTGATAAAGGACCAGAGTCAACTTCATGTGGGACATGAGGGCGCCAGAGACGGTAAGGGCCATTTTGACGTGACCATCGTGTCGCAGGCCTTTGACGGCGTAAATCGCCTACAGCGGCACAGGATGGTTTATGATGCACTCAGCAAATTGATCGAGACAGATATCCACGCGCTTCGCATCAAGGCTTTTGCCCCCTCCGAGCGCTAATTCATTATTCTTCAATTCAATTAAGACCCTTCCGAGGACTTCAAAAAATGCGACGCAAACTGGGTTCCAGGCTTGCTGGAACGAAACTGGCAGCGACCACACTGAGTCTCGCTGCAATCATACTCGGTGGCGCTGCCGCGGCCGAGACTGTTTTCACGGTCAACGGCACCGAGGTCGATAGCGCAGTCATCGACGTCTATTTCGAACAGAGGCTCGGCCAAGCGGCGGCCCAGCCGACGCCCGAACAACGAACCATTTTGATCGGACAGCTGCGTGATATTTACGTCTTATCGACGCAGGACCTGGCCGCTGAACTTGCCCAGGAACCGAGACTGGCAGCTCAAATCGAATTGCAGAAACACGGCGCACTTGCGCAGGCAGTGGCGCAAGATTTTATCGCCAACGTGGAAGTGACCGATGCGGATATCCGTGCCGAATACGAGGAACAGGTCAAAGTGGCGCCTCCGCTGCAATTTAAAGCCAGGCATATCCTCGTCGCCACCCAGGGTGAAGCAGTTGATTTGATTGCCCAACTGGATGGCGGTGCGAACTTCGAAGAACTCGCCAAGGAAAAATCAACCGGTCCGTCTGGCCCTAATGGCGGCGATCTGGGGTGGTTTTCACCGGATCAGATGGTTGCACCATTCTCTAACGCAGTAGCGGCACTGGCGGATGGCAGCTATACAAAGGAACCTGTGCAAACGCAGTTCGGCTGGCACGTTATCCTGCGAGAGGAATCCCGCGAGAATACGCCGCCGACACTAGAAAGTATCCGTGATCGCGTCACTCAACAAGTACAACAGAAGAAATTTCAGGAGCACCTGGCAACTTTGCGCGAGGCCGCAACAGAGTAATTTCTTCTTAACTTAATACAACCCAATTTAACAAAAGGGCGTCATTTGACGCCCTTTTTTTTAATCAAAATTGATTTGTGAGAACCATCACAGCAAAAAATGAATGCACTGTTATAGTTAGTCGCGAGTCGTCTCTAATCGCTCAGGGACGGCTTCTCCAACCCTCGCATCATCTTTTATGTTGATACGAGAACTAAGTCGGCAGGGACGCCGACTTTTTTATGGGCGACCCTAACGTATTGCCAGACTTAACTGCGGATCAGCAACCAACAGCCCCAGGTCACCGTAGTGATATCCAGTTACCGACACCTCATCACCTACATTTGGTGCCCAGCCGCTGGAAAGCAGCGCATTGTAATCAACCATCAACCCGCTGACGACTGCCTTGCCTGTCGAGTAGTTAACCGAATCCACAATACCGGTTAAATAAGACGGCGTGCTCGCCAGGAAACCAGCATCGCTCGCAGAAATCATCGTTGCGCCAACAATGCCGCCGGTATCGATATCAATTGATCCGTAAACCGCAACCAACGAACCAAGACTAAACGCATTAATCTCGCTTGCACCGAGAAATATTGTCTGGCCCAAAACGGATACAAAATCTGTACTTATCACTTCCACGCGGCCGACAACAAGCAAACGAGTTCCACCCGAGGTAATCGCCCGGCTGCCGCCGGTGGTGATTGCGCGGCTGCCGCCGGTGGTGATCGCGCGGCTGCCGCCGGTGGTGATCGCGCGGCTGCCGCCGGTGGTGATCGCGCGGCTGCCGCCGGTGGTGATCGCGCGGCTGCCGCCGGTGGTG
>JBFFKF010000038.1:0-22159 GCA_041555515.1 Woeseiaceae bacterium | reverse complement strand
GCTCGTGCTTGATTTCCCCGTCGCGGGTCAACGCTGATTGCTCGAACACCTCGTCCTCCCAGTCGATACTCAGTTCACCTTCCTCGCTGATCGCGGGCTTGATGAAGTTAAATAGATTTCTGGCGTACATGTCGCTCGCATGGCGGCCGAGTGCCGCAGGCAGGTTGACGGGGCCGACGATCTTCACTTTGTTGACTACGACTGTCTCACCCGCCTTCGTCAGCTCGCAGTTGCCACCGGTCTCCGCGGCGAGATCGACGATGACCGCACCGGGTTTCATCGTGTCGACCGCGGCAGCGGAAATGATTCTTGGCGCCGGCCGCCCGGGAATGGCAGCCGTTGTGATGACGACATCGGCCGCCGCGATCTCCTTGTCGAGGGCAGCCTGCTGCTGTGCCTTTTCCTCGTCGGTCAGCTCACGCGCATAGCCACCTTCGCCTTCGGCGGAAACGCCGGTCTCGACAAACTTCGCGCCCAGTGATTGGACCTGTTCCTTGGTGGCGCTGCGGACGTCGTAACCTTTGACGACCGCACCGAGACGTTTTGCCGTGGCGATCGCCTGCAAGCCGGCGACCCCCGCGCCGATCACCAGCACCTGTGCCGGTCGGATCGTGCCGGCGGCCGTGGTCAGCATCGGGAAGAACTTGTCCAACGTCGATGCCGCTATCAGCGTTGCCTGGTATCCGGCCGCGGCGGCCTGCGACGACAAGACGTCCATGCTTTGTGCGCGGGAAATCCGCGGTACCAGTTCCATCGCGAAGCCGACATGTTTCTTGCTCTGCAAGGCCTTGACGAGATCCTTGTTCAGGTGCCCGTACATCAGCCCGGCGATGACGGACCCGTCTGCCATTTTCTGCACGGCATCCTTGCTCGCGGGTTGTACCGTGAACAAGAGATCGCATTTCTTCAGCACACCGTCTGCATTGCTGAATTCGACGCCCGCGTACTCATCGTCAGGAATCTGCGAACCCTCGCCGGCACCGCTTTCCATAACGACCGATACACCGAGTTTTATGAGCTTTCCGGTGATCTCAGGGGTCAAAGCGACCCGGGTCTCGCCTTCGAGGTTTTCCCTCAGCACGCCAACCGTCAGCGGCATGATTTCTCTCCGTCGTTATCTGGTCCAAATTGCCCCGCAATACCCCGGCGGGGAACAGGGTGACCCCGGACAATGGGTGATTTCGGGGTCTGCGGGCGGGACTATACGTCACATTTCGGTCAGGTTAAACGCGAAACGTGAAATCGCCCCGATTTCCGTTAAACCGACTGTTTCATTGATTTTTTTGAACCGATGGGCAATATATGAACTCTAAGCGAGGAGACTTCGGCAAATGCTTTCTGGCGCCGCATCAGATATCTCGCAACAGGTCTTGAGGACCGACGTGGCGGGGATGCCGCTCGAGTGGATCGACTACCGCGAAGCGGTGCGTCTGTACCACACCGAGCAGGTTGCCTACGCCTGCGGTAGCCGGCTGTACTCGGTATTCGGCGGTTACAGCGCCCTGACCGGCCGCCGCAGCCGGATCGACGTCAACTCGATCATTGCGACGGAGGGGACCAGCCAGGGCCTGGCGTTCGTCCGGGATCAATACGTTCCGCCCCTGAACAACAGAACTCTTTTCAAGCGCGACGCCAATCTCTGCCTGTATTGCGCGATGCGTTTCCCGACTCGTGATCTGACCCGTGACCACATCACGCCGCTGTCGCACGGTGGCGGTGACAGCTGGAACAACGTCGCAACCGCATGCCGGCGCTGCAACAATCATAAAGGCGGCCGTACGCCCGAGCAGTCGGGCATGCAGCTGATCGCGGTGCCGTTCACCCCGACCTATGCCGAATACATTTATCTGAAGGGCCGTCGCGTCCTTGCCGACCAGATGCAATACCTGCTCGCGCACATTCCGCGCAGCAGTCCCTTGCACGCCAGGCTCTCGGATCACCTGTCGGAAGGCGTGGACATTTTCGACGAGTCTGTCCTCAAGTAAACTCGCAGGCGAGATGCAGTACCTCATCGATGCCAGTGTCTATGTATTCCGGGCCCACTATTCGCTGCCCGACGACATGGTCGACGACGCCGGCAATCCCGTTAATGCGCTGTACGGCTTCTGCCGGTTTCTCGGCGACTTCATGGAGCAGGTCAGGCCCGAACGCGTCGCGGTCCTGTTCGATGAAAGCCTGACGACCTCGTTTCGCACCGAGATCTATCCCGAGTACAAGGCGAATCGCGAACCCGCTCCACCGGAACTGAAACGCCAGTTCGCGCAGTGCCGCCGCTTCACGAGCGCACTCGGCCTGATGTCCTGCGCACATCCGAGATACGAGGCGGACGACCTGATCGGCACGCTGGTGTATGCAGGTCGCGCCAAGGGACGGCCGTCGACGATCGTTACCCGCGACAAGGATCTCGCGCAGCTGATGTCGAAAGACGACGTGTTCTGGGACTTCGCCGGCAAAGGCAAACTCAAATACGAACAAATCCCGGACAATTTCGGCGTGTGGCCGGAGCAGATCGCCGATTTTCTCGCGCTCGCCGGCGACAGCGTCGACAACATCAAGGGCGTGCCGGGCGTTGGCAAGAAGACCGCTGGAGCACTGCTCGCACACTTCGGTTCGCTCGAGGACATCTATGCGAACCTGGATGCCGTGCATGAGGTCAATGTGCGCGGCGCAAAAACGCTCGGTGCCAAACTCGAAAAGCACAAGGAAGACGCGATGCTTGCGCGGCAACTGACCGGCATCGCCACCGACGCGCCCTATGAAAGACCCGAGACCGGACTCAGGCCGACGGCTCCGGACCTCGAAGCTATCCACGCGCTTTACGACGAAGCCAGTATCGGCAATGCATTACGCCGGCAGGCAGAAAGGGTGTCAGCACTTACTTAAAGGCACCGGGGAAAGACCACATGCCCGAATGGCAGGCCCTGTTTTCGGCCCTTCGTGAACACGACATCCAGGTGTCGGACCGCGACATGCCGCGGCCCGTCCATGGCGGCGACATCAGCGCGGCCTGGCAGGTGAAAGCCGAAGGCCGACCGGTATTCCTGAAGACAGGGCCGTCCAGTTCCTACGACAT
Organism: Woeseiaceae bacterium; assembly: GCA_041555515.1. GTDB lineage: Bacteria > Pseudomonadota > Gammaproteobacteria > Steroidobacterales > Woeseiaceae > SZUA-117. The sequence goes on along the minus strand of JBFFKF010000038.1, from coordinate 19,086 downwards.
GTTCCTCGCCGAGGCGGAGGGCCTGAAGGAGCTCGCGCTCGCCGACGCCGTTCGCGTACCCGAGGTACTCGGCTGTGTCCGATCGAACAAGGAATGCATGCTGGCGCTCGAATGGATCGATTTCGACCTGCCCGGAAAGGACACGGCGAGACTGCTCGGCGAACAGCTCGCCAGGCAGCATCGATATACCAGGGAGCAGTTCGGCTGGCACCGGGACAACACCATAGGCTCGACACCGCAGCCGAATCCGTGGAGCGATGACTGGGTCGATTTCCTCCGCCATCAGCGGCTGGGTTTTCAGCTGAAGCTCGCGGCAGAGAAAGGTTTCACCGGAGAGCTGCAACAGGAAGGCGACAGGCTCCTGTCCAATATCGGTCAATACTTCGCCGACTACTGGCCGGAAGCGTCGTTGCTGCATGGCGATCTGTGGGGCGGCAACTGGGCGTCATCGGGCGGCCAGCCTGTCATATTCGATCCTGCCGTGCATTACGGCGACCGCGAATCGGACATCGCGATGTCAAGGTTGTTCGGCGGATTCCCCGCCGATTTTTACAGGGCCTACGAAGATGCGTGGCCACTTGACGCGGGAAGTGAACCGAGAATTCAGCTCTATCAGCTCTACCACGTACTCAATCACCTGAATCTGTTCGGTCAGTCCTACCTCGGCCGCGCGCTCAGTATCATCCGGTCATTACCGTAAATCGATGACCACCTCTACCCAGATGTCATGACGTTATTCGAGTATCTTGCAGTCGCGTTTTCAATCGTACTGGGATTCAGTGTCACCCACCTGCTCGGAAGCGTTCGTAGTGTTCTCGATGCGGACCGAAGATATTCAATCCATATTATTTTCTTTTTCTTGCTCGTCCTTTTGCATCCCCAACTATGGTGGGCATTGTGGGATCTGCACGACGATGCGCCATGGAATCTGCTTACGTTCTTCTATACATTGATCGGGCCGTCGCTTCTGTATCTGGCTGCTACATCCATTGTGCCGATTGATCGGTCATTTCGCGGGCGCTGGGAAGATCATTTCAATTCTTCGCGCCGCTGGATCTATGGTTTTGTAGCCGCTTATTCGCTTTGGGGGTTCGGCGAAGTCCTGTGGGTCTTTCAGGTCTCGCTGTTTCATCCTTATCGATTCGTGCAGATTTCCATGTTTCTCGTTGCAATGACCGGCGCCGTGGCCAGGTCATCTCGTGTTGACCGCTACGCGGTACCCTTACTCTTGATTATTATTATCGGCGGGCAACTGATTTTTCGCATCAACCCGGGCAGCTACGCCGGCGGTTAGTCGGCTTAGCCGAGGATGCGTAGGGCCCGCAGCAAGCCGGCCCTGCTTGCGCATCCACCGGTTTTGCCTGGCACCGGGGGTGCAAGCTATTCTTCTTCGCCGGCTTCCTCTTCCGCCATCTCGTCCTCCGCCTCTTCGCCTTCGGCGACCACGATCAACTCACCGAGAAAGTCTTCGTCAAACAGGAACAGGGTCGTACCTTCCGGCGCCGTGAGTGACATGAACGCACCTTCATAGCCGGGAAACTCCTTGAATTTGAATCCGTGGCGCGCAATGGATGTCCAGACGGAGTCCTTGTCTTCGCAGCGAAAGCACAGGGATGGCCCGTTCAGCGCGATGCTCTCGCTAAGGCCGAGTGACATGCCGGCCGCATTGAAACGCATGTGCGTGGTCGGTTCCTCACGTAACCTCAACAATTCCGGTGCCAGAGGCGCCCAGAATTGCGCGGCGCGCATCGCGTCGCGGACGGGCAGGCTTATCTCGAACCAGTTACCGCAAACCGAATCGTCCTGGTACTCATCGGCGGGAGAAAAAGTCCGCGCTTCGATCATCGTGATCAGGTTTTTGTCGCGATCGACGAAACCGAGTTCGTTGAATACATCGGCATCGATTTTAAGAAAACGGAAGTTGAAACCGTGATCCGACATCGATCGCGCCTGCCGGGCCAGGTCATGGTGGACAAAGGTTAATGCCGGCCTGTCGAACTTGCCTTCGTGTAAGCCAATATTTAGAACGCCGTCACTGACGACGGCGTACTTGTGTTTCCAGACCTCGCCGACCCGGAGTTCCTGAAATCCGAGCAGTTTGTAAAAACCCAGTGACTCGATAATGTCGGGTGTCGGGGTGCTGAACTCGAGGAAGCGGCCGAGCAAATGTTTCTGATCGCGCATTGTCCCGCTATTGCTCCGCACCCATTTCCCGGGCGCGTTGCAGGCTCTTTTCAAGACGTCGCGCTTCTTCCGAGTGACTCCAGTCGGGAGAGGCTTCAGGCCAGCCGGCGACGTTCTTTTCGATGGTTCGACTTAAAAAAGCGATGTGATCGTCGCGTGCATTGAGCGCAGGGATGTAACGCAATTCCCCTCCGCCGGCGTCGGCAAAGGTTTCGGCTCCCGCCATTTCGATTTCTTCCAGGGTCTCGAGGCAGTCGGCGGCGAAGCCGGGACACATAATGTCCACCTTGCCCAGTTTGTCACGACCCCATTGCCGCAGGATTTCATCGGTGTAGGGGCGAAGCCATTCCTGCCGGCCCAGACGCGATTGAAAGCTGACTTGCCAGTCGTCGTCGCCGAGTTCGAGTTCGGCGGCAATGAGGCGCGCAGTTTTATGGCACTGGCAGTGATAAGGATCGCCAGCCAAGAGATTACGCTTCGGCAATCCGTGGAACGACATCAGCAGGCGTTCGCCACGGCCCTGCATGTCCCAGAAGTCGCGAATGCTTGCAACGAGCGCGGAAATGTAGCCGTTGGCATCGTGATAGTGATTGATGAATCGCAATTCCGGTACCCAGCGCCGCCTGGACAGCTGCGCGGTAACGTCATCGAATACCGATCCGGTCGTCGTGCCCGAATATTGTGGATAGAGCGGTAGCACGACGATGCGCGTTACATACTGATCGAACAACTTTCGCAAGGCAGATTCGATCGAGGGCTGGCCATAGGACATGGCAAGCTCGACGTTGATCGCACCGGAGAGCCTCGCCGACAGTGTTTCCTGCATGGCGTTGGCGATGTCGAGCGAATGCAGGAGCAGAGGTGATCCCTGTTCTGTCCATATTTTCCGATAAGCCTTGGCAGACGCCGCCGGGCGAGTGCGGAGAATGATGCCGTGCAATAGCGGCAACCACAGCCAGCGCGGAATTTCGATGACGCGGGGGTCCGACAGGAACTGCCCGAGATAGCGGCGCACGGCGGCTGGTGTCGGTTCATCCGGAGTGCCGAGATTGACGAGCAGCACGCCGAGGGACTCGGGGAGCCCGTGCTCGTATGGCGGCGATGAATCAAATGACGGCATATTCGGTCGGCACGCACGGCCTCGCTGCGTAAGTGCTTGACGTACAATACTAAATCGGCCGGACCGACGCCAGTTATGGCGTATGATATTGGTTCACCGCCGGGAGGAACGATCGTGGCGACAGAAAACAATTCCAATGAAGCTGCCGTGGTGCCGGATCACTGGACGCTCATTCGCGACATCCTCGTACTGCAACTGAAGCTGGTGTTCGACGGGCTTCGGGACCTGATACTCGTGCCGATCTCGTTTTTCGTCGGGATACTCAGCCTGCTGAAAGGCGGGCCCGACAGGGGCAGCGAGTTCTACCAGCTATTGAGATTGGGACGCAGGAGTGAGCGCTGGATAAACCTGTTCGGCGCCGCCGAACGAGTATATGGCCCGTCCATTGCGAACGATCGTTTTCCCGCGGAAGACATCGATGAAATCGTCAAGCGCGTGGAATCGTTCGTCGTCGATGAATACCGCCAGGGTGGGGTTCCGAAGCAGGCCAAGGATCAGCTGGACCGAGCACTCAATTCTTTACATAAAATAGCCTCTCAAAGAAAAAACATAAACGCAGACAGTGATTGACTGTCGCAGTTTTCACACATTGTTTCCCGCAAAGATACGCGTCTAATATTTGCGGCAATAGAAAAAGTTCCGCAAGCGGAACTAAAACAACACGATGCCGGGAAACTCCATGAATATACGAATCTTGCTGATCGTGGCCGTCACCAGCATATTGCTTGCAGCGTGTGGCGGCGGCGGCAGCGAACCTGCGATACCGCAAGCTACTACAGGGATCATTCGCATTGCGATTACCGACGCGCCCGTTTCCAATGTTTCAGTCGTCAACGTTCAGTTTGGCGGCGTCACCCTGAAGCCCGCTTCGGGAGATGAAATTCAGATCGACTTCGACAGCCCTAAAGACTTCGACCTGCTGACCTTGACCGGTGGTATGACGGCCGAACTGCTGCCGGACACGTCCGTGCCGGCAGGCCGGTACAACTGGGTGCGGCTCGCTGTCAACGCGGAATTCGATAATGTATTTGATTCTTACGCCATGACCCCGACGGGGCTGGTCGAACTGCGAGTGCCAAGCGAAAGTCAGAACGGGCTGAAGCTTGTCAGCGGATTTACCGTAAATGAGAATGAGACAACCGATCTCGTCATCGACTGGGATCTTCGGCAAGCCTTGTCCGATCCGATCGGCGGGCCGGGATATCATCTTCGACCGGCATTGAGAGTTACCAACATGGTCGCTTCAGGCACGTTGCGCGGAATTGTTGCGGACGCGCTTGTGAGCGACCCGGCTTGTAGCAACGATCTCGCGGCACAGACGGGAAACGCTGTGTACGTATACACGGGAGTGACAGACACGCCGGGCGATATTGGAGACGCAAGCAACGATCCGTTCGTCACCGCCACGGTGTCGCAGGACGGAAACGGAACATATGTTTACGAGGTGAATTTCCTGTCGGTCGGGGAATACACCGCTGCGTTTACTTGCCAGGCAAACCTTGACGATCCTGAGGCCGATGACGACATCGTGTTTTCGGCTCCGCAGCCATTCACCATCGAAGATGGCATAACGACCGAAGTCAATTTCTAAATGGAACAGCAGCAGCTATTTCTGCACATCGCGGCCGCTCAGTAGGTCATCTATGCTCGGCGGTGGATGGTCCGGGCCGATGCGGCCATCCTTGAGCCGTGCAATGTAATTCTTGTATGCGCGCATCGCCTGGTAGCCGAATATCCAGCAAATCGGCAGATTGGCGTAGACCACGACGCCGAGCCCGATGCCGGTCATATTGTCGAGATCGGCGCTGGTCTTGATGTGACCGAGCGTTGCCACGAATGTCCCCGTGCAATAGGCCAGGCGGAACGGCATCGTGGCTTTATCGCCGAACATATAGACGGCGCCCTGCTCGCCGTAATAGCCCCAGGCGATGATGGTCGATATGGCGAAAAGCCATGATGCGAGCGTAATCAGCCATTTGCCGAGACCGGGTGCTACCGAATCGAAGGCTTTTGCGGTCAATGTCGCGCCGACATGGTCCTGGTAAAAGCCGGTGCTGGCCACCTGCGGGCGGACCTCGCCAGCGAACTCCTGCCAGGTAGCGACAAATTCGTTGCCGCTTACCGTCACTGATCCACTCAAGCGGTGAAAATGCTGCCCGGTGGCCGGGTTTTCGCCAGCCTCGAGGATCATGAGCAGCGCCTGTTGCTCCTGCCACTCACCGGGCGGCAGCGGCATATCCGGGTACGCCCAGCCGTTCGCCGTCTGCTGCGGTTCGGGCGCGCTGTCGAACATGATATCGGGCGCCCGGTTCCAGACGCCGGTGGAGAGGATTATCAGCGCCGTGAACGTGCACACGACAATCGTGTCGATGAATGGTTCAAGCCCGCCGACCAGTCCTTCGCGCACGGGTTCGTCCGTTTTCGCAGCGGCGTGCGCGATCGGCGATGATCCCTGGCCCGCTTCATTCGAGAAAATAGCGCGCTTCATGCCGAACAGGAACGCGGAACCGACGGTACCGCCGATAAATGCGCCGCTCGCCTCCGTTTGCGTAAACGCCGACGTGACAATCAGCGAGAGCATCTGCGGGATCTCGGTGAAATGAGTAAACAGGACGTATAAGCCGGCGATGACGTAGCTCAAAACCATCAATGGCACCAGGGTGCCGGTTACCTTGCCGATTCTCTTGATGCCGCCAATGAGTACCGAAGCGACGGCCAGGGTAAGCAAGACGCCGGCAATCCAGCCGGGTACGCCGAAATATGTGCTGGTGACGTCCGCGACATTCCATGCCTGGAACATGTTGCCACCCGTAATGGAAGACAGCATGATGCAAAAGGAAAATAGAACCGCGAGTGTCGTGCCGAGCCAGGCAAACCTCGGGTTGATGCGTTTGAGCGCCTTGCCCGCAACCCACATCGGGCCGCCGTGGGGATTATCGGGATCGTCCGTATTACGGTAGAGCATCGACAGCGTGACTTCTGTCAGCTTGATGGCCATGCCGAGAAAACCGACCACCCACATCCAGAAGATAGCGCCGGGGCCGCCGAGCGTGATAGCGAGTGCGACGCCGCCGATGTTGCCCAGACCTACGGTGCCGGACAGCGCGGCGGACAGGGCCTGAAAGTGATTAATGGCGCCGGGGTCGTCCGGATCGTCGTACTCGCCGCGGACCACCCGGGAGCCGTGCGTCAGCGCGCGATACTGGGCAAAGCCGCTCCAGACCGTGAACAGGACTCCGGTACCGGCGATGATGAGTAACCAGGTCTCGTTCCAGAGTACGGCATTAATGGTTGCCAGGGCCTGGCTCAAATCCATATTGCTCCCCCGAGCCGAACAGATTCATACGCTTGCGACAAGTGGCGTTGATTGGCGGATCAATACATGTCGGTTCGCACCTGCCTGACTTGCGTGTTCAGAAATCGCGGGCCAAGCGGGCTGTGGCTGCGATACCTCGGCTACGCAGCTTCCATGATAGCAGTAACGCCCATGCCACCCGCGGTGCAGACCGAAATGAGACCTCGGCCCGAGCCTTTCTGCTGAAGCAACTTGGCCATGGTCGCGATGACCCGCGCCCCGGTCGCGGCAAACGGATGACCGATGGCGATGCTGCCGCCCTTGACGTTGAGTTTGGACAACTCTATCGGCCCCATCGGCTGGTTTCGCCCGAGCCGATCGCGGCAGAACTTTTCCGATTGCCACGCCATCAGTGTTGCCACCGTCTGCGCCGCGAATGCTTCGTGGATTTCGTAAAAGTCGAAATCCTGCAAGCGCAGGTTTGCAATCTTCAGCATGTCGGAGACCGCGTAAACCGGGGCCATCAAGAGCCCGTCGCGGTTGATGAAATCCACGGCCGCGACCCTGCAGTGCGTCAGGTAAGCGACGACCGGCAAATTTTTCTGCCGTGTCCAGCCGTCCGATGCGAGCAAAACCGCGGCCGCGCCATCGGTCAACGGCGTGCTGTTGCCGGCGGTTATCGTGCCTGCCTCACTCTTGTCGAACACGGGTTTCAATGACTGCAACTTTTCGAATGTGGTATCACGGCGAATGTTGTTGTCTTCTTCGGCGCCGTGAAACGGTATGACCAGGTCTTCATAAAACCCGGCATCGTAAGCAGCAGCTGCCTTGATATGGCTGGCGAGCGCAAGTTGATCCTGGTGTTCCCGGGCGACCCGGAATTGTTTCGCGGTTACCTCCATGCTTTCACCCATCGAAAGACCGGTGCGGGGCTCGGTAACGCCGGGAAACTGCGGCGCGAAATGTTTGGGTCGAAGCTGCAACCAGGGAAGCGCTTTCTTTAAAAAAGACCGGCCGCGATAACTCGCCAGCAGAATGGAACGAAACCTGTCGGAGAAAATTACCGGCACATCGCTCAACGAGTCACAGCCACCGGCAATGCCGGCTTCGATCTGTCCCAGCGAGATCTTGTTGGCAATATTGATGAATGCTTCGATGCTGGTGCCGCAAGCGCGTTGCATGTCGACACCCGGCGTGCGCAGCGAAAGGCCCGAGCCGATCACCGATTCCCTTGCGAGGTTCCAATCAGACGAATGTTTGACGACGGCGCCGAGGGCGACATCACCCAGCGTCTGACCCTTGAGATCGAATTTCTGCACCAGGCCGGCGAGCGTTGCCGTCATCATTTCCTGGTTGGACACATCCGTGTAAATGGAATGAGAACGGCAGAACGGAACCCTTAGTCCCCCGATGACAGCGACCCGTCTCGCTTGCCCGTCATGCAGCATAAAGCCTCCGCAAATTCATAATGGAGCGCCGTGTGGCGCAACTTTACACTATTGCCGAACGGTATCGTAGGCCACGTGCTACAGTCGCAAAACGAGCGCGATACAAGAAACCATGGCTAATCTTCCCTCGACTAACAGCTGGCCGAATGAAGCCAGGACGATTGGACGCCTCGCTGGTCCTTTGATTATCAACAATCTGTCGATCGCCGGCATGAATTTCGCGGACGCTGTAATGGCGGGCCGGCTCGGTGCGGAGGCACTTGCGGCCGTGGCGGTCGGCGCCAGCGTGTGGTTTCTGGGATTTACCGTGTGCCTCGGGCTGATGATGGCGATATCGCCAATTACGGCAAGGCACTATGGCGCTGGCGAACTGTCGCTAATCGGACGGTATACGAGGCAGGGGCTATGGCTCGCACTCGGCCTCGGCGTAACTCTAATCTCACTCGCGCACCTTCTGGTCGAACCGGTCTTGAACTTTATCGGTATCGATCCGGAGTTCAGGCAACTGACAATCGGCTATGTAAAGGCGATCATTTTTGGAGCGCCCGCGATTTGCGGATTCCTCGCATTCCGGTTTACGACGGAAGGCATCGGCGTCATGCGACCCATCATGTATACCTCGTTGTTCGGCCTCGTAAGCAACGTCTTTCTCAATTACGTGCTGATGTATGGTCACTTCGGTATTCCCGCATTCGGTGCCGTCGGCTGCGGTATGGCCAGCGCGATTACCATGTGGCTGATAATGTTCGTGCTCGGATCGATACTGTATCTCCGTCCGATTTATAAGCCGCTGCAGATTTTCAAGCGAGTTGCGCCTGTGCGCATGCCCATACTCAAGGAAATCGTAAAGCTCGGCATGCCGATCGGCATAACAATTACGGCAGAAGCGGGATTGTTCGCGGTGGTGTCGATCCTGATCGGCACGCGGGGCGCGGCGATCACGGCGGCACACCAGATCGCGATTAATTTTGCATCGACCATATTCATGGTTCCTCTTGCGTTCAGTTCTGCCATTACGGTACGTATCGGACATGCGCTGGGTGCCGGCTTTCCCTCTGCCGCCAGGCTCGCGGGATTGACGGGGATCTCGATGTGCGCGTTGTTCATGGCGTGTTCCGCGACATTTTTGCTGCTGTTCAGAGACGCGGTGGTCAGCCTTTACACTAACGATACCTCGGTGCAGGCTATTGCCATTAGCCTGCTCCTCATGGCGGCATTGTTTCAGATTGCAGACGGCGTGCAGATCGGTGCGGCCGGCGCCTTACGTGGATACAAGGACACGAAAGTGCCGATGATCATCAACATGTTTGCCTACTGGGCGCTGGGCTTTCCTCTCGCATACATGGCTGCGATTACATTCCGCGCTCCGCCAAACTATATCTGGGCGGGATTCGTGCTCGGATTATCCGCGGCCGCGATAATGTTGACTTTACGCGTATTGAGAATTTCGAAACACCAGGTGTTGGCAATGTCGTCAGCAGTAATTGCCGACTGAATTGCTGGCCGGGACAATATTAGGGATCGGCATCGCCTTGCCCGAATGACGGCGCATCGCCCGCGAGATATTCATCTTCTTCCGGCGTGTTTTCGCGGCCCAGCACTTTGTTGCGATGCGGAAAGCGGCCGTATTGCTCGATAATGTCGGCATGTAACTGGGCGAACTGAGCGACTGTTTCGAAGGTCTCCTTGTAAGTCGGTGAAACGGTCTTGGCGAGGTGCCTGTAGATTTCACAGGATTTCCTCTGCACCTTCGGCGACTCCGAGTGCTGCAGCGGCATATAAAAGAATACCTGCTGAACAGGCGACAGATTCTTGTCCATCTTGGCGGTCGCGCCTTCGACACATAATTTCAACGCGACCTTGTCTTTTTCGAAAGCTTCCGGCCTGTTGCGGTATATGTTTCGCCGAAACTGGTCGAGCAACAGGATCAGTGCCAGTCGGCCCCGCGGCTCGCGTGCCCAGTGGTCGAGTTCTCCGGCTGATGCGCGTTCGACATCGTCAGCAAACTGCTTGACGATAGCATCGTCAACTTTCGCATCGTCACCGAACCAAAAATCCATGCGAGCATCGATCTGCGGGGCACTCAGTTCCTTTTCCATGAACCAGAACATCAGTATTTCATCGATGCGAATCAGGTCGTCGTCGGTGATCGTCGCCTCGTGAGAATCGCTAAGTAGTTTTACCGTCATGTCCGATTTCCGAGTTGCCGTTGTTTTCTGATGAGTCCGGCGGATATGCGAACCACGTCACAGAAAATCAACTATCCGACCGCACATAGTGTCTTTTACCACCGGAATCTAGCAAATGCTGTGCGCTGGAACCCGAATTGCGATGCATTCTGGCAATGCTTGGTTTTGTTCTGGCAGGTGGCGACGATGCGGAAAACGATATTCAGCCTGCTCTGCGTATTCCTGGCGGGATGCGGCGGACCCGAGGAAGGTCCTGAAGAGGCCCTGCGGGCCTGGGTCGATGCTGCCGAGGCATATGCCGAGGACAAGGATCGGGGCGGCTTGCTCGATATGATCGATGAGAATTATGCGGATGGTCGCGGCTACGATCACACGCAGATCGGCAACCTGCTGCGTATTTACTTCCTGCGCCAAAAGTCCGTTGGCCTGGTGACCAATATCAACGATATCTCGGTCATGGGCGGCACGGCGGCGCTGGTCAATGTGACGGTGGTCATGGCAGGCACGAATGCCGATGCCTTTGGTGTCCGTGCCGATGCGTACAACTTCGAGCTCGAGCTCGAAAATCTGGATGACGAATGGAAGCTTATCGGTGCACGTTGGGGAGCAGTTGGCAAGGAAATGCATTAACCGCTGCCAACGGGCTGATCGGTTTTCGGGAGGCAAAAGTGAAAGCATTGCAGTTTCTTCGCAAGTGTATATTGCCGCTTGCGGCGCTTTCCCTGTCGGCATGTGCTGGTACCGGGTCCGTAATTGACTCGCCAAGGGTTGATCTGACCGGGGTCGAACTGACTGCAGCAAATTTTCAGCGTCAGACATTTCTGCTGAACTTTCATATCAGTAACCCCAATCCATTTCCGCTACCTGTAACAGCCGTCGACTACGAAGTAATTTTCGATGACAAGAAATTCGCCGGCGGCGAGACACAGGGAAGCTTCACCGTACCGGCCAACGGCGTGGATTCTTTTGCAATCAGCGTCGATCTCGACTTTCTGAGCTCCGCAACACATTTGAAATCGCTGATGAGTGGTGGCTTGCGGGAAAACATCGCATACGAATTACGCGGCAGACTCGCCATCGATATTCCACTCGTGAAACCGATTCCGTTTTCGAACTCCGGCGTTATCAACATGCGGCAGACGGCGTCCGACCAGTTCGACTGACGCGGCACTCGTTTCACTAGAAACTTTCCCTGCCGATTTGCGCCGGCATTTTGCGGGCTGGCGTTACGAATCATTATGAAATTGCCGGTATTTACGAGCATTTCTTCCCTGATTGTTGGATGATTTTGCGGGGTGTGACATATACTCAACGGTTCGGGTTGTTCCTTTGAATTGGCAATAAATCGTTCAACGCTGCGCTGCACTCGAAAAGTGCGGGGCGCAACCACCAGAAACGACTTCGCGTGATTTAAGAGCAGCCCGACAGGGCGCTTGGTAGCACCTGCACGTCTGGGCGACGTAAATCAACCAATAAGATCGGCGGACATGCACCTTGTGCGTGTCCCGGGGCACCCATGGGCAAACACGCTTCAAAAAGTCTGTACGACCCCTCATTCGAGCGCGAAAGTTGCGGCTTCGGCCTCATCGCCAATCTCGATGACAAGGCGAGTCACTGGGTACTGGAAACGGCTGTCAAGGCCCTGGCGAGACTAACCCATCGCGGCGCCGTTGCCGCGGACGGAAAAACCGGAGACGGTTGCGGCCTGTTGCTCAAGTTTCCCGAATCGTTCCTGCGTGAGGTCGGCGTGGAACTCGGCATGCAGCTCAGCGAGCGGTTTGCCGCGGGCACGGTTTTTCTCAGTCAGGACGAAGAGCTGGCGAATCAGGTCAGGGCCGAAATCGAGGAGAGCATCAGGTCCTGCGAGCTGCAAGTCGCAGGCTGGAGAAAAGTGCCGCTGAATCCCGATGCGTGCGGCGAGCTGGCGCGGCAAACGCTGCCCCGCATCGAGCAGGTTTTTGTCAATGCACCGCGTGGCATGCCGCGCGGCGCGTTCAACAGGACCCTGTTTCTGGCCCGCCGCCGTGCCGAGAATCGTTTCCGGGCAACGGATCCGACAGCCTATGTCGCGAGCCTCTCGTCGGTGACCATCAGCTACAAGGGCATGGTGATGCCTGAGATATTGCCCGAGTTCTACGACGACCTCAGGGATCCGAGACTCGAGACCTCGGTGTGCATATTTCATCAGCGTTTTTCCACCAACACGATGCCCGAGTGGCGTCTCGCGCAACCGTTTCGTTTTCTCGCCCACAATGGGGAAATCAACACCATCCAGGGCAACCGCAACTGGGCATTGGCGCGGGCCAATAACTTCCGCTCGGAGAAACTGCCGAATATTGCGGACCTCGATCCGATCATTTCATTAACCGGCTCCGACTCGCAGAGCCTCGACAACATGCTCGAAGTCATGCGTGCCGCGGGCATGAATGTCCTGCAGGCGATACGACTGCTGATTCCTCCCGCGTGGCAAGCCAGACATACGCTCGATCCGGACGTGCGCGCATTTTTTGAATTCTACGATTGCCAGATGGAGCCCTGGGACGGACCAGCAGGCATCGTGCTGACCGACGGGCGCTACGCGGCCTGCTGTCTCGACAGAAACGGCCTGCGGCCAGCGCGATATGTTATTACCGATGATCGGCATATCACGATTGCTTCGGAGATCGGTGTCTACGATTACGACGACAGCCAGGTCGTCAGGAAAGGACGCCTCGGCCCGGGAGAAATGCTCGCTGTCGACCTGGAAAACGGCGTGCTGCTCGATACCCGGGAAATCCACGAACAGCTGAAATCCCGGCACCCCTATAAGAAGTGGTTGAAACAGGGCGTGCGCTACCTGGATTCGGAACTCGTCGACCGCCACATGGCGGCGGAACCATTTACCGAAGACACGCTGCTCACATACCAGAAAATGTTCAATCTCTCGCGAGAGGAATTGAACGAAGTGGTCACCGTGCTGGCAAAAGCGGAGCAGGAAGCGGTGGGTTCGATGGGCGACGACACGCCGATGCCGGTACTGTCGCGCGAGATCCGGTCGCCGTTCGACCATTTCCGGCAACAATTCGCGCAGGTAACGAACCCACCGATTGACTCACTGCGCGAGCGCATCGTGATGTCACTGCAAACGAATATCGGTCGGGAAACGAGCCTGTTCGACATCGGCCCACGGCACGCTAACCACGTCATCATGAACTCGCCGATCCTGTCGCAACGCAAGTTGCGCCAGTTGCTCGGACACAGCATGTTCGCGGACAGTCATGCGTTCATCGACCTGAATCTGCCGAAAGACCTGTCTCTGCCGGAGGCGCTCGAACGCATCTGCGCCCAGGCAGAGCAGGCGGTTGCGGACGACAAGCTGATATTGCTGCTGAGCGATCGCTACCTGAAGCCGGATCTCCTTCCGGTGCATGCCTTGCTCGCGACAGGCGCCGTACATCACCACCTCGTTGCAAATGGCCAGCGTTGCGCGGTCAACATCATCGTGGAAACAGGTGTCGCGAGGGATCCGCATCATTTTGCATGTCTCATCGGTTACGGGGCGACAGCCGTTTACCCCTACCTGGCCTACCAGTGCCTGCAGAACCTGGCCCGCAAAGGCAGCGTCGACGCGCGCCAGCAACTCGGACGCAGTTATCGCCGCGGCATTCGCAAGGGCCTTTTCAAAATCATGTCGAAGATGGGCATTTCGTCGGTATCGAGTTATCGCGGCGCGCAGCTGTTCGAGATCGTGGGCCTGCACGATGAAGTTGTTGACCGTTGTTTCAGGGGAACGGTCAGCCGAATCCAGGGAGCAAATTTTGCGGACCTGCACGGGGACCAGATGAGACTCGCCACCTCCGCGTGGGAACCGCGGCAGTCAGTCAGGCAAGGAGGCTTGCTGAAATACATGCACGGGGGCGAGTACCATTGTTTCAATCCGGACGTGATCGCCACGCTGCAAGCCGCTGTGCGCTCCGGGGATTTCGATCGTTACCGGGAATATGCGCGCCTGGTGAACGAGCGGCCGGTCGCAACGCTTCGCGATCTGTTCCGTCTCAAGCCGGCCGGGCCGCCGGTGCCGCTCGACGAGGTGGAGCCGATCGAGGACATACTGCCCAGGTTCGAGTCCGCCGGCATGTCGCTCGGTGCGCTCTCACCCGAGGCGCACGAGGCGCTCGCAATCGCCATGAATCGCATGGGAGGCCGTTCCAATTCGGGAGAGGGCGGCGAAGATCCTGCACGGCATGACAGCGAGCGAAGGTCGAAGATCAAACAGGTGGCGTCAGGGCGCTTCGGCGTGACCGCCGAATACCTGGTTAACGCCGAGGTGCTGCAGATAAAAATCGCGCAGGGCTCGAAACCCGGCGAGGGCGGCCAGCTGCCGGGACACAAGGTCAACGAAATGATCGCCCGGCTGCGCTACGCAAAGCCCGGTGTCGGACTGATTTCGCCGCCGCCGCACCACGACATTTATTCGATCGAAGACCTGGCGCAGCTGATTTTCGACCTCAAACAGGTAAACCCGCAGGCGCTCGTATCCGTCAAGCTGGTTGCCGAGCCTGGTGTCGGCACGATCGCGGCCGGCGTGGTGAAAGCTTATGCAGACCTGATCACGATTTCCGGATACGACGGCGGCACGGGCGCGAGTCCCCTGAGCTCGGTCAAGTACGCCGGCAGTCCCTGGGAGCTCGGCCTCTCCGAGACCCAGCAGGTCTTACGCCAGAACGGGCTGCGGCAAAGAGTCCGTCTGCAAACGGACGGCGGGCTCAAGACCGGTCTCGACGTAATCAAAGCTGCGGCACTCGGCGCCGAAAGTTTCGGCTTCGGTACAGGTCCCATGGTCGCGCTCGGATGCAAGTACCTGCGCATATGTCATCTGAACAACTGTGCGACCGGTATTGCAACGCAAAACAACGTTTTGCGAAGTGAACATTTCATCGGCCTGCCGGAAATGGTCATTAACTTTTTCCAGTTCATCGCGGAGGAAGTGCGGCATGGGCTGGCCGAACTCGGTTTGCGAACAGTTTCTGAACTCATCGGGCGAGTCGACCTGATCGAGTTGCAGCCGGGCGAGACAGCGAGACAGCAGCGGCTCGACCTCGCGCCCGTCATTTCGGATGCCGACGTCGCGGCGGACGTGCCGCGTTTCTGCCTCGATGAGCGCAATACGCCGTTTGATCAGGCGGAACTGGCGAAACACATGCTCGAGGAAACCCTGGCGGCGATCGAGGGCAAGACAGGTGGCAGTTTCCATTTCGAGATCCGTAATCATCACCGCACGATCGGCGCAATGCTTGCCGGAGAAATTGCCCGGCGCTATGGCAACGAGGGGATGCACGATGCGCCGCTCGATATTCAGTTGCGCGGTACGGCCGGCCAGAGTTTTGGCGCATGGAATGTTGCCGGGCTGAACCTGGACCTCATTGGCGATGCGAACGATTATGTCGGCAAGGGAATGTCGGGCGGCCGCATCGTAATCCGCCCGCCCGCCGATGCGCGTTTCGATGTCAGGGAGGCGACGATTATCGGTAACACCTGCCTCTACGGCGCGACGGGCGGACACCTGTATGCGGCCGGCCGGGCGGGAGAACGTTTTGCGGTGCGAAATTCAGGGGCGGTCGCCGTCGTCGAAGGCACTGGCGATCATGGTTGCGAGTATATGACCGGTGGTGTCGTAGTGGTTCTCGGGCGATGCGGCGTCAATTTCGGCGCCGGGCTGACCGGCGGCTTTGCGTACGTGCTGGATCTGGATCGTAACTTTGTCGACTTCTACAACCACGAGCTGATCGATATACACCGCATAACGCCCGAAAGCATGGAAGCGCATCTGCATCATCTGCGTTCCCTGGTCAGCGAGCATGTCTCGCACACCGGCAGCAAGTGGGCAATGGAAATACTCGAGGACTACCGCACCTTCCTGCCGAAATTCTGGGTCGTTAAACCGAAAGCGGCGGAACTCGGCTCCCTCATCGAATCGTTACGGCAGGCGGCGTGATGCCGAAACATCCATTACAGTTTCTCGAAGTGCCGCGCCGCGAGCCGCAAAAGGAGGCGGTCGAGATTCGCATCAAACATTTCGGTGAGATATACGCTTCGTACGACGGCGCCGATGCCGCCAGCCAGGCAGGACGCTGCATTAGCTGCGGCAATCCGTACTGCGAATGGAAATGTCCGGTGCACAACTACATTCCCGACTGGCTGCGCCTGGTCGAGGAAGGCAAATTGTTCCAGGCAGCCGAGCTATCACACCAGACCAATTCACTGCCGGAAATCTGCGGCCGTATCTGTCCGCAGGACAAACTGTGTGAAGGCGCCTGCACGCTGAACGACGGCATTGGTGCGGTGAGCATAGGCAGCATCGAGCGCTACATCAGCGACGAGGCATTCAAGCTCGGCTGGCGGCCGGACATTTCCGAGGTCGTCGACAGTGGCAAGTGCGTGGGCATTGTCGGGGCGGGGCCGGCCGGACTGGCGGCGGCGGACGTACTCGCGCGAAACGGCGTCCGCTCGGTCGTGTTCGACGCCTATCCCGAAATCGGTGGCTTGCTGACTTTCGGTATCCCGCCGTTCAAGCTCGAAAAGCAGGTTGTCCTGAAGCGGCGCGAAATCCTCGAAGGGATGGGTATCAGCTTCGTACTCAACACACGCATCGGCACCGACAAGTCGTTCGATTCACTGCTGGACGAGTTCGATGCGGTATTCCTCGGTACCGGAGCGTACACGCCGGTGCGCGGGGAATTTCCTGGCGAGGACCTGCCGGGTGTTTATCAGGCGCTGCCATACCTGGTGGGTAACAGTTACCGGCATATCAACCACGATGACGCATCCGCACAATATGTGAACCTGGAGCGAAAGCATGTCGTGGTACTGGGTGGCGGCGACACCGGCATGGACTGCAACAGGACGGCCGTGCGGCAGGGCGCGGCGAGCGTCAGCTGCGCCTACAGGCGTGACGAAAAGAACATGCCGGGATCGAGGCATGATGTCGCCAATAGCAAGGAAGAGGGTGTCAAGTTTCTGTGGAACCGTCAGCCGGTGGAAATCGTCGGGCCGGACCGGGTCACCGGCGTCAAACTGATTCAGACGAGACTCGCCGCTCCGGATTCGCACGGCCGGCAGCGCCCCGAGCCGATACCCGGTACCGAGCAAATCGTTCCGGCAGACGCCGTGATCATTGCCTTCGGTTTTCGTCCGAGTCCGCCTGACTGGCTCGCTGCAGCGGGCATTTCGACCCTGGCGAATGGCCGCGTGCGCGTCGATTCGATCGGCGAGCATCCTTTCCAGACCACCAACCCGAGCGTCTTTGCGGGCGGCGACATGGTACGCGGCTCCGACCTCGTCGTGACGGCAGTTTTCGAGGGCCGGGAGGCCGCAAGAGGTATCCTGAATTACCTCGGGGTCGCACCCGGGTAAGATTAAACCTGGCAGCTGCTCCGGGAGTGACCGTCATGAGCGAAACGCAATTCAAATGGGATGACTCCTTCCTGATCGGGATCGAGGAACTTGACCACGAACACAAGTTACTCATCGGAGATATCAACAGGCTCCACAAGGAACTCGCGAGGCACGACAAGAAATCGGAAATCGAGAAACGCCTGGGCGATATTTACGCGCGCATGCAAGCGCACTTCGCGCTTGAAGAGCATGTCATGAAAGAAAACGACTACGAGTTTTTTGATGAACACAAGCGCGAGCATGACGAGCTGCTGGATAATTACACCGAGTACATGTTGCAGTTCCTGAATCAGCCCGGTGTGTTTTCCAGCAAGCGCATCGAAGACACCCTGACTCGCTGGATCGTGACGCACATTATGGAAAGCGACAAAAAAATGAGCCTGATGCTTCAGGCCAACGACTCATAGCAATGCCGAGACAATAAAATACAGCAGTCGACCGGCTATTTTTTATTTGTGTGCGATCGGTTTTTCCGTGAACAGGTAGTCCTTCAACTCCTTGTCGAAAGTCGGGTCCTTGCGGCGTATCCATTCGAGAACCATCGCGGCGTGCTCTTTTTCCTCGTCCCTGTTGTGCGCCAGAATCGCGGCAAGCTCGGGGTCCTTGGTCGCGTCGACGCGCTGGTTATACCAGTCCACGGCTTCGAGCTCCTCCATTAGCGAGATTATCGCCCGATGCATGTCGCGCGTATCGGCCGTCAATTCTTCAATGGGCTCGTGATAGCCTTCGTTCGCCATTTTTCTCTCCCGAGGTCATGATTGCTGATATTGGATACTGAACGCTGCTCGCTGCCGTGGCTATTTCGGTAATTCCGTAGCTTGCCTGGGCAGCGTTATCCTGAACACGACGCCGCCTTCGAGATTATCCGCGGCGATGGAACCATTGTGTCCCTCGGCGATCAAGCGGGCGACATAAAGTCCCAGTCCGAGATGCCTTTTGCCACCGCCTTTTCTGACTGACACCATGGAATGAAATAATTGCGTCCGCATGTTCTCAGGTAAGGGCGGACCAGGGTTAAATATCGAGATAATGATGTTGTCGTCGTCGCTGTCGAGTGACAGCATGATTTCATCACCGTCGGTGCTGAAATCGACCGCGTTATCCGCAAGTTTATCGAGCATCTGGATAATCAGTTCGGGCGATCCAAAGACCGTGGCATCGGTCGCGCGATTGTCTAATTTGAACTTTCTATCGGGCCAGGCATCTGCATACGCGGCCGTCGTCGAGCGCAGAACATCGGCAAGGTTGAAATTCTCGGGTTCTGCATTTTCGATGAGCTCCTCGGTGCGACTGGCCTCGCTCATGGCACTCAGGATCGTTCGCAAGCGTTCCACTCCTTCCTTTGCCCGACCCGTGTAGACGCTCGCTTCTTTTGATAGCGATTCGTGTTCCAGGTTCTCGAGCGAGGACTGGACG
>JBFFKF010000037.1:0-22359 GCA_041555515.1 Woeseiaceae bacterium | reverse complement strand
CTCGAGCGGCGACATCGGCTCGCCGTCGCGGAACTTCTGCCAGGCGTCGATATACATCTGCCTGAGTTCATTGCGGTCGCTGCCGAATATCACGCGGCTTCCTCTTTCGTCTTGCCACGGTATTCGCAGAGGTCATTGATTACGCAATCCGGGCATTCCGGCTTCCTTGCCTTGCAGGTGTAGCGGCCATGCAGGATCAACCAGTGATGTGCGTTCTTGCGAAATTCCTCGGGCGTCAGTTTGGTCAGGCGCTTTTCGACCTCGAGCGGTGTCTTGCCGTGGGCGAGGCCGGTGCGGTTCGAGACTCTGAAAATATGGGTGTCGACCGCAATCGTCGGCTCGCCGAAAGCGGTGTTGAGAACGACATTTGCGGTCTTTCGCCCGACGCCGGGCAGTGCTTCGAGTTCCTCGCGCGTCCTCGGCACCTGGCCGCCGTGTCTGTCCAACAGCAGCCTGCAGGTCTTGATGATGTTTTTCGCCTTGCTGTTGAAAAGGCCGATCGTCTTTATGTATTCCTTGAGACCCGGTTCGCCCAGATCGAGAATCGCCTGCGGCGTGTTCGCGACCGGGTAGAGATCCGCAGTGACCTTGTTGACGCTGACGTCGGTCGCCTGCGCCGAGAGGATGACAGAAATCAGCAGCTCGAACGGCGATTCGTATTTAAGCTCTGTCTGCGGCTTCGGTATGTGCTTCTTTAGCCGTTTGTAAATTTCCGTGCGTTTTTGCCTGTTCACAGAGTCTTTTTTTCAGATAGATAGACGGAAACTGCTTGATTTCTTGCGGCGCTGATCGACCGCGTTCTTGGCGGCAACAGCCAGGCCCAGTGCGAAGAATGCGCCCGGCGGCAACAGCGCCAGCAGGAATCCGCCGTCAAAAAGCTGCAGCCCCGGCAGCTCCCTGCCGCCAAGCAGCAGATCGAGGCGGGCGAAAATCGAACCCTGACCGATGAGTTCCCGGACGAAGCCGAGCGTGCAGAGTAGCAAGGCGAAGCCGCTGCCCATCGCGAGACCGTCGAGAAAGCTCGAACCGATCGAATTTCGCGAGGCGAACAACTCGGCACGCGCCACGATGGCGCAGTTCGTCACGATCAGCGGGATGAAAATGCCGAGCGAACGGTCGAGGGCCGGGAACCATGCCTTGAATATGAGCTCGATGCAGGTCACCAGGGAGGCAATGATGAGCACGTACATCGGAATGCGAATGTCGCTGCGCAGCCAGCGCCGGCTCGCCGCTACCAGCACGTTCGACATCGTCAGCACGGTCAGCGTTGCCAGTCCGAGGCCGAGGCCGTTGACGAAGGTCGAGGTCACGGCAAGCAAGGGGCACAGGCCGAGCAGTTGCACCAGGCCGGGATTGTTTTTCCACAGCCCGTCGAGGAATTGTGCGCGTAGCGGATTGGCCTTATTCATGTTCCGATCCTGCAACCGCCCTCGTGGCGAATACCCGGTCCCGATTGACTTCAAAATAGCGCAACGTGAGGTCAACTGCATTAACGACGGCGCGTGAAGTCACGGAGGCGCCGGTCAATTGATCGAACGCACCATCATCCCGCTTTATTGCCCACATCTCCCGGTCCGGCGACTCGAGGGAGGTGCCGTAGAACACCTCGATCCAGTCGGAAACCCGGATGTCGATACCGTCACCGATGCCCGGCGTCTCCTTGTGCTCCAGCGCACGCACCCCGGTCACCACACCCTGGATATCGATGCCGATCAGCAGCTTGATCGGGCCCGCAAAACCGTCCTCGGCAGTCACGACGAACAGCGCCCCCGCCGGATTACGCTCCTCGAGCAGCGGGTAAATGACGGCCGGTTGATTGCCCGGCAGCATGTGGGGCGGCGGCAGGTCGAATGCCGAAGCGATGACGTCGTTGTCGAACCTGATGCCCGCCAGCACTGGGGCCAGGCTTTGTTCGAGGTACGCCTGCTCGTTTGCCGCGATGCGCGCTTTGGTCACGTTGAAGGTTGCCGCGACGAGCGTGGTGCAAATCGCGGCCACGGCACCCAGGATCAGCCCGTTTTGCATGACTGTGGGCCGCTCGGACAGCTGTTTGTTCGCTGCGCTCATAACTCCGGCTCCGACTCTGTCTGATGCCTGATGTGGCCGACAATACGCGGTTTCGTCAGGACATCGATCGCCGGCACCGCCATGTTCATGATCAATACGGCAAATGCGACGCCATCGGCGTAGCTGCCCCAGCGGCGGACTGCGTAAATGAGAAAGCCGATGCCCGCGCCATAAATGAGACGGCCCCTGGTGCTGGTCGCCGCGGACACCGGGTCCGTTGCCACGAAGAATGCGCACAACATCGTGCCGCCGCTGAACAGGTAGAAACCGGGGCTCGCGTGATTACCTGCCTCGATCATGTATGCCAGGGCGGACGGCACAAGCAGGCCGGCAAGCACGCCGAACGGAATCTGCCAGCGTATGACTTTTTTCAAAAGCAACCAGAGGCCGCCGAGACCAATAAAATTGGCAATCCACTCCCAGCCGCGCCCGCCGAAACTGCCCATCATGGGGTTCGAGTGAATTTCCGCGAAAGTGTGCATCGTGCTCAGGCCCGCTTTCATCGCGTCCAGCGGCGTCGCGCGGCTCACGGCATCGACGCTCAGATAATCCGGCAGATGACCGCTCAGGGTGTATTGCAGGGTCTCGACGAAATTCACGTAGTGATAGTCGACATCGCCGATCCTCGGCGCAGTCCAGAAATTAAGTTGCACCGGGAACGCTACCAGGACCAGGACGTAGCCGGCCATCGCCGGGTTGAAGATATTAAAGCCGAGACCCCCGTACAGGTGCTTGGCGACGACGATGCCGAACAATGAGGCTGTCGCGGTAACCCACCATGGCGTCAAAGGTGGCAAGGCGAAGGCCAGGATGAATGCCGTGACGACCGCGCTGTAATCGCTCACTGCGACGCGAATCGATTTGCGGCGCATCCACATCATGGCAGTTTCCCCACCGAGGCAGAACAAGGTCGCGATCGCGATGTTGAAAATAATCCCCGGGCCGAAAAACCAGGCATGGGCCAGTATCGCAGGAGCCAGCGCATACAAAACCTGCCGCATGATCGACGACACATCGACTTTTGCGGCCAGGAACGGAGCTTCTCGTCTTACGAATTCCACGATCGGCTACTCCTCATCCTGATCTTTTTTCCTGGTTCGTTCGAGGATCTCCTTGATCGCTTTCGCTCCGCCTTCTGTTGCGGCCTTTTTCTGCGCAAGCAGTTCCTGTTCACGCTGCAGCTGTTCTTTTTCAAGTCGCACCGTGCGAGCTTCGAATCGTTCGCGAGCACGTTCTGCCCTGGCAGCCTCGTCGGCCAGCTCGCGTATGCGCGCTTTCGCCATCCTGAAATCCGCGGTCAACGGAATGTGGCTCGGGCACACGAGATCGCAACAACCGCACTCGATGCAGTCCATAAGACCATAACTGCGCAACTTGTCCTCGTTGTCGCCGCAGGCGAACCAGAACAGCTGCTGCGGCAGAAGTTGCACCGGGCAGACCGCGGCACAGTCACCGCACCTGATGCATGGCTGCTCGTTGCCGAACTTCTCCGCGTCGGAGAGAACGAGAATGCAATTGGATGCTTTAACGAGCGGCACGCGATCCGTCGTTACGGACTTGCCGGTCATCGGTCCGCCGATCACCAGGTGGCGCACGTTTTCCTTGTATCCGCCGACGAAATTGATTACCTCGGCTACCGTCGTGCCGATCCTCGCGAATACATTCATCGGCATCGGGATGCCGTCACCGGTGACGGTCGTGACCCGGGATATCAACGGTTCCCCTTTGACGATCCAGCGATAGACAGCGGCTGCCGTTGCGACGTTTTGCACGACGCAACCGACGTCTGTAGGCAATCCGCCGGTCGGTACCTCCTTGCTCGTCACGAGCTGCACCGTCTGATCTTCGGCGCCCGACGGATAGATCGTCGGTATCTGTTTGAGCACGATCCGCGGATCCTGCATTTTGGTCAGTTCGTCGGCGAGCGCATTTATCGCTTGCGACTTGTCGCTCTCGACGGCGACGAAACAATGCTGTACGCCGAGCGCATGCATCAGGATCTGCGCGCCGCGCAGGATCTCGTCTGCCTGTTCCCGCATCAGCATGTCGTCGCAACTGATGTAGGGTTCGCACTCGACGCCATTCAGAATCAGGTGCTCGAGCGGTGCAATCGAGGCGTGCATGAGCTTTTGCGCGGTGGGGAATACCGCCCCGCCGAGGCCGACGATGCCGCCCTGCAGGATTCTCTCGAACAGGGTTTCCCGGTCGAAGGAATCATACGGCCGGATCGGCTCTGACAATTCGACTGCGCGGTCCTCGCCGTCACACTCGATGACGATGCAAGGCGCCGTTCCGCCGAAGCGCCGCGAGACCGGCCATGCCTCGATCGCAACGATCTTGCCCGATGAGGAAGCGTGTACGGGAGCGCTGATCTGGCCGTCAGAATCCGCGATCAGCTGGCCTTTGAGGACGCGTTCGCCGATGCCGACGACCGGATGCGCCGGATCCCCGGTGTGCTGCTGTATCGGGATGATCAGCTGTTGCGGGACCGGCAAGTGCTGGATTGCGGTCGCGGTCGACTTGCTCTTCCTGGCCGGCAGTCGCAAACCGCCATGCAGGTTGCCGAGATCGAAGGTTGGCGCGCTCATGCCGCGCTCACCATTTGTATGCAGTCAACCGGGCAACGCGGCACGCACAACTCGCAGCCGGTGCACTCAGAGGCAATCACGGTGTGCATATACTGTTGTGCTCCGACGATCGCATCTACTGGACAGACTTCGCGGCAATAAGTGCAACCGATGCACAGCGCTTCGTCAACCAGCGCGAGTGCCGCGCCCGGTGGCGCAACCTCGAGCGGTGCGGGATCGCGCCCAAGGAGACCGGCGAGACGCTGCATCGTTTCGTCGCCGCCGGGCAAACACAGATTGATCGCCGCATCGCCCTCGACGATCGCTGCGGCATACGGCCGGCAACCCGGAAATCCGCACTGCGCGCATTGTGTTTGCGGCAGCAATTTATCGACCTTGTCGACCAGTGGATCGCGATCTGCCGGCAAGCTGCTTGACGCGAAGCTCAGGAGGAGGCCTGCAACCAGAGCGATGGCCGTTATGGTAATGACTGCTGTAAGGATCGTGGTCCACATTGCAAAAGCGTGGGATCAGGGTGCAACTGTCCTCATGGGCGCGCCATACCGGAAAAACCCATGAACGCGAGCGACATGATGCCGGCAGTCATGAGCGCGATCGCGGTGCCGCGGAACGCGCGCGGCGTGTCTGCCGCGTCCAGGCGTTCTCGAATCGAGGCGAACAGCGTAAGCACGAGCGCGAATCCCATGGATGCCCCGAGTCCGAAAAAAACGGATTCGACGAATCCTTTTGCCTGCTGCACGTTAAGGAGCGCGACGCCGAGTACTGCACAATTCGTCGCGATCAACGGAATGTAAATACCGAGTACCTGGTCGAGTAGCGGACTCAGGCGGCGTACCATGATCTCCGTGAACTGCACGCTCACGGCAATGACCAGGATAAAGCTGATCGTTCGCAGATATCCCAAATCAAGGGGTATCAGCAAGTACCGGTGAATCAGGTAACTGATTGCCGAAGACAGGGTGAGCACGAACGCGGTGGCGAGAGACATACCGAAGGCCGCTTCGAGATTCCGTGATACGCCCATGAACGGGCACAGGCCGAGGAACCGCACCAGCACGAAATTGTTGACGAGTACGGTGCCAACCAGGATCAGTATCAGCTCTGACATTGTGCGACTCTATCCCTGATTCAGGTCACGCGCATTCCCGGCTGCGCGCCCGAATCGGCAGACAGGAGGAATATATCCTTGCCGCCAGGGCCTGCGGCCAGCACCATGCCTTGGGACACGCCGAAGCGCATTTTTCTCGGCTCGAGATTGGCGACGGCGATCACGAGGCGGCCTTCGAGCTCCTCGGGTGAGTAGGCAGCCTTGATGCCCGCGAAAACTTCGCGCGTTTCCTCGCCGAGGTCCAGCGTCAGTTTTACCAGCTTGTCCGCACCGTCAACATGCTCCGCTTTCACGACACGGGCGATGCGCATATCGACTTTCTGGAAATCATCGATTGTGATCGCGGCAGTCCCGGAAGATTCACCGCTTGCGGCATCCGGCTCTTTTGATTCTTCAAGCATTTTATCGACCTGCGATTGTTCGATTCTCGTCAGTAATGGTTTGTATTTCGAAATCGTCTGCGCGAGCAAAGGTTTCGCCGCCGCATCCCATCCCCAGGGTTTTTCCTGGAACAGTGCCTGCGAATCCGCGGCCACAGATGGCATGACCGGTGTGAGGTAAACCATCAACGTGCGGAACAAATTCAGCCCTTGCGTGCATACCGCCTGCACATCGTCAGCCCGGCTTTTATCCTTGATCATGACCCAGGGCTTCTTGTTCTCGATATAGCGATTGGCTTTATCGGCAAGCGCCATCACGCTGCGTATTGCCTTGGAGTACTCACGCCGCTCGTAATGTTCGGCGATCGTCGCCGATTCCGCCGCGAATTCGGCGAACAGCTGCGGATCGTCCAGCGAGTCGGCAAGCCGGCCATCGAAACTTTTGCTTATGAACCCCGCGCAGCGGCTTGCAATATTCACCAGCTTGCCGATGAGGTCTGAATTGACCCTGGCGACGATATCCTTGGTGTTGAGATCGATATCATCCATGCTCGGCCCGAGCTTCGCCGCATAGTAGTAGCGCAGGCAGTTGGGATTGAGGTTGTCGAGACAGGTTCGCGCGGTAATGAACGTGCCGCGGGATTTGGACATCTTCTTGCCGTTGATCGTCAGAAAGCCGTGCGCAAACACGCTGTCCGGCGTCCGGAACCCGGCGCCTTCGAGAACCGCCGGCCAGAACAGCGTATGGAAGTACACGATGTCTTTGCCGATGAAGTGATATACCTCGGTATCGTGTCCCGGCATCCAGTACTCATCGAAATCGAGATCGTCCCGGCGATTGCACAGGTTGAGGAAGCTGGCCACGTATCCCATCGGCGCGTCCAGCCACACGTAGAAGTACTTGTCCTTGGTGCCGGGAATCCTGAATCCGAAATACGGCGCATCGCGCGATATGTCCCAATCTTGCAGGCCAGCGGCAAACCATTCTTCGAGCTTGCTCTTCATGTTCTGGTGCAGCTTCGCCGATTCGATCCATTTCCGAAGTCGGTCCTCGAACGCGCTCAGGCGGAAAAAATAGTGTTCCGATTTTTTCCAGACCGGCTTGCTCCCTGAAAGAATGGACAGCGGATCCCCCAGCTGGTCGGGCGTGTAGGTCGCGCCGCAGACTTCGCAGGCATCACCATACTGGTCTTCACTGTTGCATCGTGGGCACGTTCCGCGAACAAAACGATCCGGCAGGAACATGTT
Organism: Woeseiaceae bacterium; assembly: GCA_041555515.1. Lineage (GTDB taxonomy): Bacteria > Pseudomonadota > Gammaproteobacteria > Steroidobacterales > Woeseiaceae > SZUA-117. The sequence continues at coordinate 14,968 of JBFFKF010000037.1, read as the reverse complement.
CTCCTGTTCATCGAATGCCTGCTCGATGGTTTTCGTGTACACATGACCGGCATCCCTGAGGGCATCAAACATTCGAATGACGAGCTGCTCGTTTTCCTCGGAATGCGTGGTGTGGAAATTGTCGAATTCGACGTCGAACGCCTACAGGTCCTCGTGTTGCTCCCTGGAAATGCGCGCGACGAGTTCCTCCGGCGTTACGTTTTCCTCGCGCGCCTTGATCATGATAGGCGTGCCGTGGGCATCCGCCGCGCAGACATAGGTGCACTTGTGGCCGCGAAGCTTCTGGAATCGTGCCCAGATATCCGATTGGATGTACTCGACGAGGTGCCCCATGTGGATGTATCCACTTGCGTAGGGCAGAGCGCTGGATACCATTATTTTGCGGACTGGGTCTGTCATCCTCGTCGCCGGAAGCGTATCTGGTTAGTCGATGTCTAGCTTAAAGGCGCCGAACGAGATCCGCTGGTGCCCAAAACGCACCGAATTATGCCACGTACTGGTGTCTCGGGGTCGGATTAGTCCGCCGGGCTAGATAATGCTTTCTTCTTCCTGCGTCCGCTCGGCAGGTTCGTCTCTGAGCGCCCTGAACTTTTCCTTGTTGTCCGCCTGCTGGTAAGCCTCCTGCGCGGATATCACTTCTTTCTGCACGAGGTTCATCAACGCCGAGTCCATCGTCTGCATGCCGATTCCGCCACCGCTTTGCATCGCCGTCTCGAGCTGGTCGATTTTCCCCTGGCGGATCAGGTTGGCGACGCCCGACGTGTTGACCAGGATCTCCAGCGCTGCAACGCGACCGGGCTCGTTCTTGAGCGGCAGCAGCTGCTGCGAGATGACACCCCGCAGCGAAGTGGACAGCATCGTGCGAATATGGTTCTGCTTGTCGGCCGGGAACGTGTTGACCATCCTGTCTACCGTCGGGGCGGCACCGTTGGTATGTAGTGTCCCCATGACAAGAATTCCCATCTCGGCAGCCGTCACGGCGATGCTGATGGTCTCGAGATCCCTGAGTTCGCCCACGAGGATCACATCCGGATCCTCACGCAAGGCAGAGTGCAACGCATCGGCAAAGGAATTGCTGTGCACGCCGACTTCGCGCTGGCTGATCAAGCAACCTTTGCTCAAGTGGACGAATTCGATTGGGTCTTCAATCGTCAGGATATGTCCCTTGATGCGCTTGTTGATCGCATCGATCATCGCGGCAAGCGTCGTCGACTTGCCGGAGCCGGTTTTGCCGGTTACGAGAATCATGCCTTGCGTTTGCTTGCAAAGATTGTGCACGACCTCAGGCATATCGAGTTCTTCGAGAGTCAGCGCCGAGGAAGGTATGGCCCTCATCACCGCCCCGTATCCATTCAGATGGCGCATCACGTTGACGCGGAATCTGGAGAGCTCTGGAATCTCGTATGCAAAGTCGACTGCGTCGTCTTTTTCGAAATCCTTTTGCTGCTGGCCGCTCATAATTTCGTATACGGCTTCCCTGACGAATTCGACTGAAAGTTTCTCGTCGCTCAAGGTCGTTAGCAACCCGTGGACGCGAACGCGCGGCGGATCGCCAGAGATGAAATGCAGGTCGGAGCTACTCTTTGCCAGCGCGTCTTTGAGAAACTGATCGATCTTGTTCATCGTTAGCTATCCGAATCCATGACCGGAAGGATGCTGGTATCCGTGACGTAACGTTGAAACTTTCGTTTGTCCTGCGCATACCTGACTGCATCGTCGGCATCGATTTCTTTCGCTGCGATGGCTTCGAGCAGCGCCTGATCCATCAACTGCATGCCGACATTCTTTCCCGTTTGCAGTTGTGCTGGAATCTGATGGGATTGATCCGTCATGATCAACTTCGATATCGCACGGTTATTCACCAGGATTTCCATTATCGCCCTGCGGCCACGGCCATCCGGTGTTTTGACCAATACCTGGGTTACCACTGCTTTCAAACTTTGCGATAGGAAGCTCTTCGTCTGTTCACGCAAATCGCCTGGCAACGCGTCGATTATTCTGTCAATCGACTTGACCGCACTGGTCGTATGCAGCGTACCCAAGACCAGGTGACCGGTTTCCGCGGCAGTCATTGCCATCGAAATTGTCTCTGCGTCGCGCAGCTCGCCGACCAGGATTACGTCGGGATCCTCACGCATTGCGGATCGTACGCCGTCGGCAAAACTTTTCAGGTGGGTGCCCAGTTCGCGCTGGATGATCTGGCTTTTCATGCTCGGATGTACGAACTCGATCGGGTCTTCGAGGCTGATGATGTTCAGGCTGCGCGTCTGGTTCAGGTGATTGATCATCGCTGCCAGTGTCGTCGATTTGCCCGTGCCGGTGGAACCGGTCACCAGCACCATGCCCTGGTGGTAATCGCAGAAGTCGCGGACCACGTCCGGCACGTTCAGTTCTTCGATTGTCGGCACCTTGTTCGGGATATGCCTGAACACCGCGCCCACGCCAGTCTCCTTGCGAAACAGGTTGACGCGAAAACGGCCACCTTCTTCACCGACGTAGGAAAAATCGAGGTCTTGGCCCGAATAGAAGATTTCTTTCTGCGAATCGCTAAGAATTTCCATGACATAGCTTTCGAGCTCGGTATCCGACAATTGCCTGAATTTGATCGGCATCAGGTCGCCATGCATGCGCAGCATGGGGGGCACGCCGACCGCCAGGTGCACGTCCGAACACCCCTGGGCCAGGCCCAGCTTCAAGAATGAATCGATGCGAGGCATGGTGATTAGATACTAATAGCGCCCAAAATCATGGATTTACGCGTATCCTAGGCTGAATCCAAGGCAGGCGCCAGTGCGCTGGCGCACATTTTGAGAAGCTGCTGCTAATTTCCGCATGGCCACACGGCGGGTTTTGCGGGCAGGCTGCCGGATTCGGCAGGGGAGCGCTAGAGTTCGATTTCGTTCAGGGCGTCCATCAGGTCGTCCATCGTCTGATATCGCTTGGTCTTGTCGACAGACATGGACTTGCCGATGACGGCGGCGAAGCTGTCCGGGATTTCCGGGTTGACTTCCTGGCAGGTCTTGGCTTTGCCCTGCACATGCTGATACATGACGGACATGTGGTCGCCGCGGCTGTATGGCGGTATGCCCGTTACCATTTCGTACATGATCACGCCGATACTGTAGATATCTGCTGCTTCGTCGACCTTCTTGCCGAGAATTTGTTCCGGGGCCATGTATTTGGGCGAGCCGATTACATAACCGGTCTTGGTGAGCTGGGTATCGCCGCTCGATGCCGCCGCAGCAACGCCAAAGTCCACGATTTTCAGCAGTCCCTCGTCGTTAACGAGAATATTGGCAGGCTTCAGGTCGCGATGAATAACGCCGGCCTGGTGTGCGACCGCCATTCCCGTTGCCATGTCCATCGAGAACCTCAACGCCTTCTCGAAGTCCATCGGCTTGTTGTCGGGTATCTCCCCGCTCAGTGTGTGGGATGGGAAGTACTCCATCGAGATCGCATAGGCGCCCTGTAAATGCAGGAAGTCATATATACGAATGACATTCTTGTGGGTAATCATTCGCGAGTAACGCAGTTCATGAACGAACCGCTTCATCATTTCCTCGTCCGAAGACACGTTTGGATTCAGGAATTTCAAAATCAATCGTTCGTCAACGACCTGGTCCTGCATCAAGAGCACGGTACCGAATGCGCCCTTACCAATTTTTTCAATGAACTTGTAGCGCCCGTCGACGACGTCGCCCGGTTCAAGGGTGCTGATGTCGAGCATTGCCGGCACTTCGGTCATCTGATGCGCGCCGGTCGCTTGTTCCTGGATGAGCTTTTCGATGTCCTTGTCGTCGAGTAGCAGCGTGTTTGTTTGCTCCTGCAGTTTGTCTGCGCGAATATTCTCGGCGAGCACCGGCTCGGAAAACCTGGCGTCGATTTCCTTGATTGCTTTGTCGGCGTTATTAACGATTGTCTTGTCTTCGGAATTCTTAACCTTCTCTAATAACTTGCGTACGGTTTCCGCGGCGCGTTCGTCCGCGAGATGCGCGAGGGCCTTGATGGCCTCGACCTGGATTTCGCGTTCCGGCCGTTTAAGCATCGGCACGATCTTGTTGATAATGGTGGCGTCGCCCAGTTTGCCGAGGGCACGCACGACGACCGTGTCTGTCTTGGCGTTCTTGCCCAGCATGTCGATGAGCTTCGGCAACGCTTTCTTATTGCCGATTTGCGCCAGCGCATCGACCGCGCGCTCGCGCACCCACCAGTCCTGGTCATCGGTGGCCTTTATAAGTGTGTCGACGGCAGTCTCGTCTTTCGTTGCATTGAGGATTTCGATGGCGGTACGACGGATGTCCTCGTCTTTATCCTTGACCAGTTCGAGGACGGAGTTGACGACCTTGGGTCCACCGATCTCGGCCAGCGCATCACCGGCACGGGCACGTACCCACCAGTCGTCGTCCTTGATGGCCTGTAACAGGTCCTTGACCGAATTCGGATCGCAGACTTCGTTGAGCACTTCGACGGCCGCCCGCCGCGGGTACTCGGACTCATCCTTGAGCGCCGGTATCAGGTGTTTCATGGTATCCGGATGCTTGACTTTTACGAGAACATCGACCGCCTTGTTCTGTACTTCCAGGTCCGGGTCCAGCAGGAGCTTGGCAACTCGGTCGATGTTGATGTGACCTTTGCGCGTAGCAAGCGCATCGAGGGCGGCGCCGCGCACAAGCTTGTTGGTGTCACTGAGGCACACCTCGAGCGCGCGGTTGATTTCATCCTTGTTGAATTTTGACAACAGCCTGATCAAGTGAATCTTGATCGCTGGGTCCTTGCCACCCATGCGATTGATAAGGTCGGGTACCATATCGACTGTTACGACCTCCTCGATGATCGCAAACAGGCTGGCCTTTTCCTTGGACTCGAGCTTGTACGCGCGCTGCATGAGATCGTGCACGCTCAGATTATTCTTGTGGACCTTGAGTATCTCGATCAGCGCGGGCTTCGATACCTCCGGATCGTCGAGGAAATCAAGCAGGGCATTGGCGTTGTAATTATTACTGCTGGAGAGCGCCCAGGCGGTTCCGGTAACTACGCGATCACCGCCGTCGGCAAGCCCTTCCTGGAAATACTTGAGCGTCTTGTCGTTCACGTGGCTCGCAAGGATGTCGACAAAGACCATCTGGTGGGTTTTGTCGCTCATCGCGAGCGCATCGATGATCTTGGGAATGACTTTGGGGCCTATGCTCTTGAGACGCTCGATGGTCTTCTGTGCGGTCGGCGAATTGGTGTCGGTTTCGCTCACCAATTGACCAATCAGCTGATCCGTGCGAAAGCTGCCTAGGAGAGCCATCAGTTGTGATCCACCGCAGGTTCGTTTCCGGATATTACCCGGGCTGCCCGGTCAGGGCCGGACACACACAGGTGCTCGAGGTCCGTAATTCGCCTCCGTGCACGCGATTCAGTCTGTGCCCTGTTATTTGACGCCATCAGTTTTATGTTCGATCTAGCCACCTGGTGAACTCACTGACGCCCAAACGGCGCGTCCACCGCAGCTTCCCCACTTACCCACGCGGCATTATGCCATATCGACTTCGACTGAAAATGTGAACCCGCCTCGATCTGCAACGCTCGAATTCGATCATGCCGGCCATATTCACGGGTCAATCTGGTTACAATACCGCCCGAGGGCGTCTCCATCGACACCCTGTATAAAGTTAACCTAATGCCGAGAATTTTAGTGTGACCACGTCTGCAGAATCTGAACTCAAACAACGGGTTGGCGCCGTGCTGATGCCCGAAATCGGCCATTCGGTAGCCGAAATTGCTCGCGTGACGCGCGTTTCCGTGGACGCAAAAAAGGCGTCGATCGATATCGATCTCGGCTTTCCCGCAAGCAGCATCCATGGTGAACTTGTGCGAGCCATCACGGAGACCATTCGGCAGAACGGCGAGATCGAGGAAGTCGCCGTAACTCTCGGCACCAAGATCACCGCACACGGCGTGCAGCGCAATCTGCAGCCGCTCCAGAATGTCAAAAACATTATCGCGATCGCCTCAGGTAAAGGTGGTGTCGGTAAATCCACTACAGCAGTCAATATTGCGGTTGCGCTCGCCGGTGAAGGCGCCAAAGTCGGCATCCTCGATGCAGACATATATGGCCCCAGCATTCCGCTGATGCTCGGCGTTGCCGACGAACGGCCCACGAGCGACGACGGGCAGTCCATGAACCCCCTCAGCGCGCATGGCATCCAGGTCATGTCGATCGGTTTCCTGATCGACGCCGATCAGCCGATGGTCTGGCGCGGCCCCATGGTGACCCAGGCGCTGAATCAGATGTTGCAACAGACACGCTGGTCGGACCTCGATTACCTGGTCGTCGACATGCCGCCAGGCACCGGCGACATTCAACTGACGCTGTCGCAGCAGGTGCCGGTCAGCGGTGTCGTCATCGTGACCACACCACAGGACATAGCGCTTCTCGATGCACGCAAGGGATTGCAGATGTTTCGCAAGGTATCAGTACCGGTGCTCGGCATCGTAGAAAACATGAGCACCTTTGTTTGCAGTCACTGTGGACATGAGGAACCGTTGTTCGGGAGTGGCGGCGGCGCGCAGATGGCGGCCGATTACGATGTCGAGCTTCTCGGTACCCTGCCGCTCGACCGCAAGATACGTGAACAGACAGATAGCGGGAATCCGACTGTCGTTGCGGAACCGGACGACCCCGCGGCGGAAGCATACCGTGCAACCGCGAGACGCATGGCCGCGCGGCTGGCGATGCAGGGCAAGGACTATAGTCGCCATTTCCCGAAGATCGTGGTCGAGAATAAGTGAGCATCAAGTCCGATCGCTGGATTCGGCGCATGGCGAAGGAGCATGGCCTGATCGATCCATTCGAACCCGGCCAGGTCCGTGAAATGGACGGACATCCCATCGTTTCCTATGGAACATCGAGTTACGGTTATGATGTTCGTTGCGCGGACGAATTCAAGATATTCACAAATATCGAATCGGCATTCGTCGATCCGAAGTCCTTCGATGAATCGAGCTTCGTGGACAAGCGAGGAGACGTTTGTGTCATACCTCCGAATTCATTCGCGCTCGCTCGGACCGTCGAGTATTTCCGAATACCGCGCAATGTGCTGACTATCTGCCTCGGAAAGTCGACATATGCGCGATGCGGGATCATCGTCAATGTCACGCCCCTCGAACCGGAGTGGGAGGGCCATGTGACGCTCGAGTTTTCCAACACGACACCGCTGCCAGCGAAGATCTACGCTAACGAGGGCATAGCGCAGATGCTGTTTCTCGAATCCGATGAGGAATGCGAAACCTCGTACAGGGACAGGGGCGGCAAATACCAGGGACAGAAGGGCGTGACCCTGCCAAAAGCCTAGGCTTGGAACTGCACCGGTTCGTCGAGCCGTTCGCCATCCAGCCAGGCACTACCAGCGCGGCATTCGAGCCGGCCCGACGCAAACATCCTGGCGGCTTCCGGGTAGATCAGGTGTTCGACCTCGAGAACCCTGGCGGCGAGTTCCGATGCGGAATCGTCCGGCCTGACAGGTACGCGTCCCTGGATAATCGCCGGACCACCGTCCAGGTCTTCGCTGACAAAATGCACCGTGCATCCATGCCACTTCTCGCCGGCGTCTATTGCACGCTGGTGTGTATCGAGACCCGGAAACTTGGGCAGCAGGGAAGGATGGATGTTCAATACGCGCCCTTTGAATCGATTGACGAAGGTTGCCGTCAGGATGCGCATGAATCCTGCGAGGATTACCAGCTCCGGTTGATAGCGATCGAGACACTCGACGAGTGCCGCATCATAGTGTGCACGTTCCGCGAAATCCTGGTGCCGGATACATTCAGTGCGGATTCCGGCTTTGCGCGCACGCTCCAGTCCGTAAGCGCTCGGCTGGTTACTGAGTACGACCGCGAGATCGAGATCGAGTCGACCTGCGGCAACTTCGTCGATGATGGCCTGCAGGTTTGACCCGCTGCCGGAAATGAGCACCGCCGTCGGAAGTTTGCTCAAAGATACGCCACCCCGCCGGCGCCATCCCTGATCTCACCGAGTCGCCAGGCGATCTCTCCTGACTCGGCGAGGGCTGCGATCGCCGCGTCAGCATCTGCTGCGTCGACCACGACGACCATGCCGACGCCGCAATTGAAGGTCCGCCGCATTTCTTCGATAGCAATACGACCCGATACCGCGAGCCAGTCAAAAAGCGCGCCCTGTTGCCAGCTGTTGACGGCGATCTCTGCATGCAGATCGCCATGAAGAATCCTCGGAATATTTTCCGTCAGTCCGCCGCCGGTGATATGGGCCAGCCCTTTCACTTGCACCGATTGCATGAGCTGCAAAACCGGTTTGACGTAGATTTTCGTCGGCTCGAGCAACAATTCTTCGGCGGGCGTTCCGTCGATATTCCGATTCTCGGCGACTTCCAGCACTTTTCTGATGAGCGAATATCCATTTGAATGCGCGCCACTGGACCTGATGCCGATTATCACGTCACCGGGCGCAATTGCGCTGCCGTCGACGAGTCCTTGCCGCTCGACCACACCGACACAGAAACCGGCAATGTCGTAGTCGCCGGCTGCGTACATATCGGGCATCTCCGCCGTCTCTCCCCCAATCAGCGCGGCGCCCGCCTGCTCGCAGCCGGCAGCGATGCCTGCAATAACAGACTCGGCAATGTCCGTATCGAGACGACCGCATGCGAAGTAATCGAGGAAAAAAAGCGGCTCTGCGCCCTGAACGAGCACATCGTTGACACACATCGCGACGAGATCGATGCCGATCGTGTGATGTCTTTGCATCTGCTGCGCGAGTTTTAGCTTGGTGCCGACTCCGTCGCTGCCTGCGACCAGCACCGGCTCCTCATATTTGCCTGGCTGCAGAGCAAACAGCCCGCCGAAGCCGCCGATGCCGGTCAGGACTTCCGGGCGCATTGTCCGACCGACCAGCGGCCGGATGCGGTCGACCAGGTCATTACCGGCATCTATATCGACGCCGGCATCTTTGTAGGTAAGTGGCTTGACAGTCATTATGAGCGGATTGATGCCATTTGCAGGAGCGCGTTCATTGCCAGAAATAGTTTCTGCCGCGCCGACTCTTGTGCAGATATAATAGAGATTAGTTTGGGATCGGGAAACCACTCGCGTCCGCGGAGCGGACAGATTGCATGCAGATTGAACTGGAAATCAGGGGGCGCCGGGTCGGCTCCATGGGCAGCATTTGTGTGCGGCATCCGGCGGCTCCGGGCTGCCGCCTGAGGACGCGCGCGCGCCAATTCGTGCTCGGAGTGGGTATCCTGTGCCTTTGTGCACTGGCGTCCGCCGTTGAAATGGAGTCCTTGTATACGGTGCAGGTGCCGCTGGATCCCGACGCGCCTGACCCACAGAACTTTGCCTACGAGACGGCATTGACCGAAGTTCTGGTGCGCGTGACGGGGGCGACGGGAATCGCCGAATGGGAGCAAATGGCCGAGCTGTTTCCGAATCCGGGGCGATTCGTGCTGCAATACCGGCCGGGACCGGACGGTACCCTGATGGTGTCACTTGACGGGCCGGCGATCGAGGAAGTGCTGCGGCAGGCCGGTATAGCCATTTGGGAGAATGATCGGCCGCTGACACTGATGTGGATTGCCGTCGACTGGGGCCAGGGCGAGCGGGAAATCGTCGCTGCCGATGACCCGGAGAGAAAGCCGGGAGATGCGCGCTCGATTGATCGCAATCGCCTGTTACGCGAACGGGTCACTGAAATCGCCGCGTACCGCGGAATTCCAGTCCTGTTTCCACTGCTCGATATCGAAGATCTCGAGAACATCAGCTTCAGCGACATCTGGGGCGGTTTCGACGATCTGTTGCTACTGGCGTCAGCGCGTTACCAGGCCGAGACCGTGCTGGTCGGCAGAATCCGCGCCGGGTCGCCGGTGATGAATCGCTGGACCTGGTATCTCGGTGGTGAGCGACTTCACTGGAATGGCGAAACGGAAGAGATTATTCATCTGCTCGCCGATACGCTGGCAGCGCGATTTAAAGTCGACAGCAGGGCGCCATTGGATACAATCCGGCTGACCGTTTCAGGCATTAACTCGGTCAATGCATTCGGCAAGGTGCAACGCTACATGGAAAACCTGCGCGGCATCGATCAAATCATGATCGAAGCAGTCGCCGGTGACCGGATCATTTACAAGATCAGGGCGCAGGGCGGGATGGAACGCCTGCAACGTGCGCTTGAATTAAATTCGATGCTCATACCCGTTGATCCTTTCAACCAGGACGTCGAAGTCATTCCCTTCGAGGATGATGAGGGTCAGTTTGATGCCTATAACGATCGTGGTCGACGGCCGACCATGATCGAATACCTTTATCGTTCGGATTAGCGCTTGATGTCGCTTCACTGGCTGCCAAATGCAATCTCTTTACTGCGCATAGCGCTGGTAGGTCCGATTCTCTTCCTGATTGTCGACGGACAGTTCGGAATTGCGTTGACCCTGTTCGTGATCGCAGGCTTTTCCGACGGCATTGACGGATACCTTGCCAAGCGCTTTGACTGGCACACGCGCATCGGTGCCTTACTGGACCCCGTTGCAGATAAGATGCTGGTTGCCGGTACTTTTATCGTGCTGGTGTATGTCGGCCTGATTCCGTCATGGCTTGCCGCGCTCGTGATCTTTCGTGACGTCGTGATCGTCGGCGGGGCCACTGCTTATCATTTCCTCATTCAACCCGTCGAAGGCGAGCCAACGCGAATCAGCAAACTGAATACGGCATTGCAGTTATTGTTGATCGTGTTTGTATTGAGCCGCGCCGGTTTCGGCTGGCCGGACCAGATTACGATTACCGTGCTCGGCGCATCGGTCGTAGTGACGGTCGTAATCAGTGGCGTCGATTACGTCTGGTCCTGGGCTCGCCGTGCGCGGCAGCGTAAGTGAACGGTGATTTGAGCCGCTACCGGATGAACTGGCTCATCGCCATCGCGCTGACCGGTTGGTTGCTTTGGTTGCTGGCGCCGGTACTCACGCCGTTTATTGCAGCGGGATTGCTCGCTTACATCGGCGATCCCCTGGCGGATCGACTGCAGCGACTGAAATTTCCGCGAACCATTGCGGTGGTCAGCGTTTTTATTCTGACATTCCTTGCGCTAGGACTGATCGTCCTGTTGGTATTTCCGCTGATTCAAACGCAGGTCTCGGCATTGCTTAAGGCGCTGCCGGGAATCGTCGTGCAGGTCGAACAGGTATGGTTACCGAAGTTGACGGCGTTCCTCGGCATCGAAGCCGGCGCGGATCTCGGTCTCGGTGCCTTCCTCGCACGCTACAGCGACATGGCCGCCAGCTGGGGTGCCACCGTTCTGATGTCTCTGAGCCGCTCCGGCGGCGCGCTCGCTGCTGCGGTCATCAGCCTGTTCCTGGTGCCGGTACTGACCTTTTACCTGCTGCGCGACTGGGATTCGATTATGCAGAGGCTGGTCGCCATCGTACCGACGACACAACGCGCTACTGTCGTCGCGCTCGCTCGTGAGACGGATGAGGTCCTGGGTGCGTTCTTGCGCGGGCAGATTCTGGTCATGATTTCGCTCGGCATTATCTATGCAAGCGGGCTGAGCCTCGTCGGGCTCAGGTTTGCTGTGGCGATCGGTGTCGTGGCAGGACTCGTCAGTTTTGTGCCTTACCTGGGTTTCGTTTTCGGCATCCTCCTGGCCGCATTGACCGTTGCGCTGGAACCGGACCCATGGCTGCGCCTGCTGGGCGTCATTGCGACCTTTTCCATCGCGCAAGTGATCGAGGGTTCTTTCCTGACGCCGAAGCTCGTTGGTGACCGGATCGGCCTGCACCCGGTGCTGGTGATTTTTTCGATTGCGGCAGGCGGCCAACTCTTCGGTTTCTTCGGCATCCTGCTGGCGCTGCCAGCGGCGGCCGTTCTGTCCGTGTTAGTGCGCTTCGCATACAACCGTTACCTCGCGGAGCATCAGGAGCTGCGGGACGCAGAAAGTACTGACGAGGACGGCCTGAGCGGAGAAATCGCGCCTTGAGCCAGCTGGCCCTGCCGCTGAAACTGCAGGACCATGCGGTTTTCGAAAGCTTCTGGCCTGCGGGCAACGTTACGCTGCTCTCCTACCTGAGCGAACTCGTGGAGACCGCCGCCGGGCCGGGCTGCTGGATCTGGGGTGCCACGGCCTCCGGCAAGACGCATCTTCTGCAGGCCGTTTGCGACAAGTCGCATGATGCGGCGGTATACGTGCCGCTGGCTCAATTCAGGGAAGCGGGGCCGGGCATCCTCGAAGGCCTGGGCAGCCGGCAGTTCGTTTGCCTCGATGATGTGCACATCGTTGCACGGGATCCCGAGTGGGAGTTGGCGCTGTTCGAGCTGTGCAACGAAATCACGGACAGGAGCGGCGCACTGCTTGCAACGGCAACCACCGCGCCGCGTGAGTGCCGTTTCGGTCTCGCGGATCTTGCGAGCCGGTTCTCGATGTTACCGGCGTTTCGCCTGCTTACCCTCGACGAGAATGAACGGAAAAAGGCGTTACAGCTGAGGGCGCGTTTTCGTGGACTGGACCTGCCGGATGATACGGCGAATTACCTGTTGAACCGCAGCAAGCGGGACATGGCCAGCCTGTACGCTTTGCTCGATCAACTGGACACCGCTGCGCTCGAGGCACAACGCCGGCTGACCATTCCGTTCGTGAAAGACACGCTCAAGTCTATTCGCTAGCACAAAGCTTCGCGGCGATACTCGCGACGCGCGTGCCCAGTGCGCGGGCGACTTGCTTTTCTTCGTCACTCAATTGATCGGGGTCCCTGCTCCAGGTGACGTGACTCGCGCCGTACGGCGTTCCCCCGCTGGTCGTCGTCACGAGCGCTTCCTCGGTATACGGTATACCGACGATCAACATGCCGTGGTGCAGCAGCGGCAATGCCATGGAGAGCAATGTGGTTTCCTGGCCACCGTGTAATGTGGACGTCGAGGTGAACAGGCCAGCCGGCTTTCCGGCCAGTGTGCCCACCAGCCATTCGCCGCCGGTACCGTCAAGAAAATACTTGAGTGCTGCAGACATGTTGCCGAATCGGGTGGGACTGCCCATGACCAGCCCGGCACACTCCTTGAGATCTTCGATGGTCGCGTAAGGCGGGCCGTCATCGGGTATCGAATCCGCCTGAGCCTCGGTAACCGTCGATACGGCCGGCACCGTGCGCAAGCGGGACGCAACATTGTCGACCGCGTCGACACCGCGACACACCTCTCTCGCGAGTGCTTCGGTCGCACCAAATCTCGAGTAATACAGTACGAGGACTTCGATCAACTTGAATTTATTCCGAGATCAGCTCGAGCACGTTTTCCGGTGGCCTGCCGACTATGGCGTGACCCGTGTCATGATCTACGACGATCGGCCGCTGCAGGACCCGCGGGTGATCGTGCAGCCATTTGGATAGTGCCTGGTTGTCATGTACCGGTACTGCTTGCGGCGACTCGGCAAAATCGGCCTCGGACCGCCGCAGCAGGTCGACGAGCGGTACCTCCAGCATCCCGGCCAGCCGCAACAGCATGTCCGGGTCCGGCGGCTCTTTGAGGTATTCGACAATCGTGGGTTTCAGTCCGTGTGATTCAATTATTTCCAGTGTTTTCCGGGACTTGGAGCATCGCGGATTATGGTAAATCGTGAGATTCATGATTCTTGTCGGGGTTGCTCGGCTGCGGGAGCGGCAACTGTAGCAGCGAAAGCCCCACCAGTCAGCGCCTGCGACGCTGCTTGACGGAGCGTGCAAACGCTTGCTAGCGTTCCTTTGTGCGCAATCCAAAGGGAATCGCGAACGCCGGCGCATCTTTCGGTGCATCCGCTCGCGGCCTGCTGATCGCCATATTACTGATTACTGCCGGCTGCGGTACTGCGCCGCCGGTGCAGGAAATGAGTGATGCCCGGCAGGCAATAGCGGCGGCGAGAGATGCCGGCGCCGAACAAGCGGCCGCCGAAGATCTTCGTATGGCGGAGGCTTTTCTTGACAGTGCGCAAAGAAAGCTTTCCGAGAAGGCCTATGCCCAGGCGCGCCGCGACGCGCTGCAGGCCAAGGACAGGGCGCTGGCCGCGCTGGCGGCTTCGGAAGGATCGATCAGCGAACCGCACTGACGCAGCTTTATACTTATCAAGACCACTTATATGGCATGCCGTCGATTCAAAGTGAGCGGTCGGGTGCAAGGCGTGTTCTTTCGCGCGAGCACGCGTGATGTTGCGGTGCCACTGGGTATTACCGGGCACGCGATCAATATGCCTGACGGTAGTGTCGAGGTACTCGCCTGCGGAGAGCGCGCCGCGCTGCAAAAGCTGCAGCAATGGCTGCACGAGGGACCGCCGATTGCTACGGTGACGAGCGTTGCAGGCGAAGACGTCGAGTGTGAGGCACCCGAGCGCTTTCGTACCGGCTAGCGCATAAGACCGGTCAGCCTATCAAAGGCCAGGCAAGAGCGCGTCATACTGATGCATCAGGGCTACACGCGAAACCACTTGAGCCGCAGCTTATCGAGCACCAGGTTAGGATATTTTCTTTTCCCGAGGCTGCCGTTGTAGCGGCCGAGCGCGCGCTTCAGGTCGCCTTTTTCCATGTCGAGATAATATTTGAGGATGGTACAGCCGAAGCGCAGATTGGTACCGATGTGAATCAAATTATCATTAGGCCGGCCGATTTCGTCGAGCCAGAACGGCATGATCTGCATCAGTCCCCGCGCTCCGGCGTGCGATATCGCATAGCGATCGAAATTACTCTCTACGTCGATAACCGCGAGTACGAGTTCGGGCGGCAGGTCCGCGCGAATTGCTTCGAGGTGAGCAAGTTTCAAGATTTCGATGCGCTCTTGCGGATTGGCTACCTGGGACTCCAGTCTTGACGACATGTCCGTCAACCATACCTGTGCGTCGAAATGATCCGTAAAACTCTCGGTGTCGCTGGCTGCCTGACGCAGCAATTCAACCAACGCAGGGTCCGGCCGCTCCTGCGCCGGACCGGGCAGGGCGCCT
>JBFFKF010000036.1:0-22518 GCA_041555515.1 Woeseiaceae bacterium | reverse complement strand
TACTCGTCCCAGTCGTCCCAATCGACCATTTGACTTCGCAGCCATGCGGCTTCCTCCCGCCTTTCAATGCACTGCCTGGCGGAAAAGGCGGAATCGTCCTCTTCAAGCTCGTCGACAAAGGTGTCGGCGAAAAAATCATCGTCAGATCCGGGACCGTACGAAAAATCCAGATCGTCGATATTCTCGTGATGTTGTTTGGCGCGTTTGGCCATTTGCGTCTCCTCAAGAGGGCCGTATTAATCACTTCCTTGCGGCCGTTATCCGTGGCTCAACATCTTTCGATTCAGGCTCCATTTTTCGCGAAATATATACCTCACCCGCCAACTGTCAATAAAAATAAATGCATATAATTCAATAAAATATCTGAGAGTAGGCGAATAAAAGGACGAGCGGACTGGCCCTGTCGCGCAATTTCCGGGAAGACCGCACGCCGGCGCTTGATCCGGCTACCGGCAGGGCGCTCGTTTCGCTGCAATCCGGCACCTGGTAATGCCGAGAAAAATCACCCAGATCAGCGAAGTGGCGTCCTGGAAAAGTCTTTGTGCGTTCCTGAACGAAGGCTCGCCTGCACGAACTCAGCAATGGAAAGCGAGGAATAACTGCGGAAGCAGCGCTCGACCTCGCTGAGGCATTGGGTATAGCGTCGAAACTGTGGGTGCATCTCCAGGCTAGTTACTTTGTGGGCGCCAATAGCTGACGATCCTGATGCGAGCAAGCAATTGCTAAATGATCCAAGCTTTCGCATAGTGGCTGAAATACGAGACGGTTACACAAAGCATTTGACAGGCGAGTTCGAAAAAGCCATCGCGGCGGCAGACGAAATTCTCGCTGAAATAGAAACATCGGCGATGTCGAAGAATCAATGAAGTTGCGCACCGAGCACTGGGGCCGTCTGGGAATGGAGGGCCTGGTTATCCTGTTCAGCGTGCTGGCAGCTCTGGCCGTAGATGACTGGCGAGACGTCAGGGCTGAGAGAGCACTGGAACAGCACCTGCTCACCACGCTCAGGGATGACCTGATGGCTGACTTGGAAGAACTGGAGTCATCGCTTGCGGACTCGGAGACCGTAGAGCACGCGAGCGCCTTCCTGCTGGGACAGCCCGACCCGGACTTCAAAGAGGAAATTGCCGCGAATGGCGCTGACGCCAGCCGTTTCGTGGACAGTTCGCGGCGCGCCAATAAGGTTTCGCCCGAGCAAGCGGCAATCTACTATCTGGTTGGCGGCATCGACTTCGATCTGTCCGATATGACCTATCAGGAAATGATGTCTACCGGATCGATTCGCACAGTGCACAATATAAATCTACGCCGCGATATCACACGTTACTATTGGTTTGTTCGATCATTCGATATGACGAATTCTACGGCCGAGTCCTATCGAATCGGGCTGCTGAATGCTTTGTTGAGAAATGGAATTGCTCCGGATCGCATCAATCCTGAATTGTTAGGCAACGCGATGAATGACCCAGAAGTACGGGCCCTCATAGCTCAATATGGTGCTACTGCGCAGACCTTGCGTGAGATTTACGTTTCATTTGTCGAGCAGGCAGAGGATTTGCTCATCAAAGTTAACGCCGAACTATCCGAGTGAGCGCAATTATTTCCCCGATCGGTGATGCGAGCCTCGGCCGCCACGAGCAGAACCTGATCGACAAATTGCATGCCTGGTCGGGGTGGCCGGATTTGAACCGGCGGCCCCTGCCTCCCGAATCCAGGTCTTGGATGTTAACTGATTGTTTTTAGTGCTCATTCAGGAGCCGCCCACGGACAACAATGCAGTACCGCGCATAACGATGCAGGACCGACCCCCGCAAAATCCCCGCAGCTGCCTATTGATTCATGCGCGGTTCTGTAGCGAGGAACCGGGTTGATAACCAGCATTCTCTTGAACTGTGACCAATCGCGTGTGTTTAGGCCATAAAGTACCGTATAGTGCGGAAGAATTCCCATCCGACTATCGAGTTTGCGGGCTTTACAGCCTAAATCCTCCTTTTTCGGTTCCCGAATTTTAGGAGGCTCGAATGACCACGAAACTTCATATCGGCAATATCCCGTCCACAGCAACAGTCGAAGACCTTAAAGTAATATTTCGACAATTCGGACTCGTCGAATCAGCAGGTATTACAAAAGATCCGCGAACTGGCTTGAGCACGGGAAGCGGCTACGTGGAAATGTGCAACGAGATGGATGCCGAATCCGCAATCAGCCGACTCAATTTCAGTCAATATGGTGGGCGAACAATTGGAGTTTCCAGAGCCCGGAAACCGTAATCAAATAGCTGACAATCGTATCGAGTCCAAATCGAGTCAGGGTAAAACGCAATTGCCTCGTAGCTTTCGGTAGGGCCGATTACAATCCCAGTCGTTTCCCGAATAGTCGAGGTGAGCGTTTGTGGGCACGTTCAATTCGACACAAGCGTCGCCAACCGCTTGATACCCGCGATCACATTCCCAGCCGGCTCCATACGAAGAGTCGCTCAGGTATCCATTTTGCGGCACCACAATTTCGGCGCAGGTATCAGAGATTTTCCGATATCCACGATGACATTCCCAGCCCGTTCCGTAGGTTGAATTTGTCGGGTATGCATTTTCAGGAAGATTAATCGCCGTACACGAGTTGCCATCAATACGGTAGCCACGATCGCATTCCCAGCCAGGTCCGAAGGTAGATTCCTTCAGGTATCCATTCGCTGGCACATGAATTATGAGACAGGCTTCATCAACCATTCGGTATCCACGACTGCATTTCCAACTGTCACCGCTGGTTGAATCGAGATAAGCGTTTGCCGGAATGTCAACAGGAGCGCAATCACCATCCTGTTCCTCGAAGCCATGGCTACATTTCCAGCCAGGCCCGTACGACGCATTCGTCGCATACGCATTGTCGGGCACGTTAATCGCAGCACACGCCCCGTCCGCTTCTCGATAGCCCGGATCACAGTTCCATCCGCCACCATAACTCTTTGCCTGCGCATTCTCAGGCACATCGCTAGGCTCGTCCTGGCCGAACGCTTGCCCGCCAATAGCAACTAGAAACAGTAGCTGGGTCAGATATCGAGCCACATTCTCAAGTAAACTCTGCATTCGATTCAATGATCCTTTTTGCGTTGACAATCGGCAGTGCTCACATTTCCGGCTGCGTAAAAGGAGCTCTCAATGAAGTCCGCTGCTTCGTTTGTCGGGTAATTCCCTTGCCTCGTTGACACGAAGCACCATTGACCCTATCTGCTTGCCATTGAGACTAGAAATCGCAATCTGACCACATTCCCGCAACATTTCTACGAAACCAAAACCTCGGGAACGACCGGTATGTCGGGAGGTAATTACTCGTGCAGAAGTCACCACACCAAATGGGCTGAAAAGATCTTCTAGATCAGTATCCGAGATGCTCAGGGGTAGATTTCCTACATATAGTTTCATTGTCCAAGTCTCCGCGCCCTATGAGCGAGCATTGCGGTGCGCATTGCCGTTATTCAATCAATGCGGACTGGTAATGGTGCCTCGCTGACATCGTGTCAAGAGGATGGGATTAGAAGCGGTTGCCAGCTACTGACGCCGAAAGGTAATCGAGAAAATGGCGAGGCAGGGGTCTCTAATGTCTATACACAGTACAGGAAACTCTGTCTGATAGCTCAGTTAATCGAGAATTATTCCGGGTAACGGGCGATGGCCTTGTCCACGCGACGGTTATGTCTAAGGCAAACGCGCTGATGTGCGCGTTTCAGAGTCGAAGGCCTCAGACACTGTATCCGACCGGTCAGGTAGTCATCTCGTGAAATACCTGTATAGTTCGCATTCCATCCACGTCGCGTCTATAGAGTCTGCCGGCATCGTGCCCCCATCCTCTTGAGCGATCAACGATCCATTAGGAGGCATCATGGGCAGGAAAATTTACGTCGGGAACTTACCGTACTCGGCCAATCCGCAATCTCTGGAAGAAAAATTTAGCCGGTGCGGTACGGTCGATTCGGTGAACGTGATCACGGATCGGGATTCGGGTCAAAGCAAGGGCTTCGGTTTCATTGAAATGTCGAGTGATGCAGAGGCGCAGAAGGCCATCGAGGAGTTCAATGGTGCCGACTTTGACGGCAGGCCGTTAACGGTCAACGAGGCCAAGCCACAGCAAAAGAAATCTGGCTTTGGCGATCGCCGTCGACAAGGGGGTGGTCGAAGTCGTTGGTAAGCATTCACCGAGAAAAACATCGGTCCGCCAAAACTACGCATTTCCGGGCTACGCGCCACATGGTCAATTCACCCACGGTTGAGATCGCATGATTGATGAATCCTCACTAGCGGAGGAATCGTTCCGAATACTATCAGTGCGGCCATCGAAGCCGCCGCACGACGCACAAGGTTCCAATTGGCATTGTTACGTGATCGTTCAGGGCACCAATACTATTCACGGCTACCGGAAGGGAAATCTAGGTGTCGTGACGAACGCAGTTGAAGAGATGGTCACTCAGCTGAATGAGCGCCGAATTGGCAAACGCGGACGCGTTCATCTGGTGATGCCAACGTGGAAAAAGCCCCAAGAAAATTGACAGTCGATGACGTTGTCGATTGGAACAGTTCTCTAATCATCAAGCTTTAAAGTCGGCTACCTGATTTCTTTTATCGATGCGCTCGCCCTAACTCAGGTCGCGCGAATTGAAGCCCAGATCGTGAATTTGAGGGTACATCGATTCATTGCGGCGTTACTGTGTGATGCGGAAGGGCGCCGGCGCCTGGAGTGTCGATCTCAGCGAAAGCGAGTGACTGTTCGCCCAATCCGGACAAATGACCATTCAAAACATACCGTCGCAATACAACCCCGCCGAGGAAACTATCCACGCGGCCAGCCATGGCGCCGGCCTGCTATTGAGCGTTGCGGGTCTTGGGTGGATGCTCGATCTGTCGATCGGCGTTTCCGATCCTTGGCGGATCATCGCCAGCAGCATCTACGGAGCCAGTTTGATCACGCTGTTCCTGACCTCGACCCTGTACCACGGATTGCACACCTCACCGCACAGACATCTGTTCAAGCTGCTTGATCACTGCGCGATTTATTTGGTGATTGCCGGTACCAGTACCCCTTTCCTGATCGTGGCGATGCGAATAAACACCGGTTGGTGGTTGTTCGGAGCCATGTGGGTATTGGCAGCGATTGGAATCCTGTCCAAGATCTGGCATGGGCATCAGTATCCCCGCTTGTCGCTCGCCAGTTATCTCCTCATGGGTTGGCTCATGGTGATAGTGGTGCCCGAGATGATAGATGTCATCGGTGCGAATGGCATGGCCTGGGTGGTCGCGGGTGGCCTCTGCTACACAGTAGGCGCTGGGTTTTATGCGGCGAAGAAAATGTACTTCCATCACGTCATCTGGCACTTCTTCGTGCTCGTAGGAGCTGCCTGCCATTTCCTCGCCGTAGTCTGGTACGTCCTGCCCGTGTAAGCTGCTGCCGCAGAGGCTTAAATTGACCAGGATTTCGAATGGCTGGACGGGAAACACGGTTTGAGGACACCTGCGAAATAACGGGAATCAAGAACCGTATATCCGTGCTCGGTGAGATCCTGACATTCAGAGAAAAGGACATCATCATCGCGACCATTCATCGATCTGCCAAAGTGACGCTTCGTTGGAAAGAACACGCCGGACTTTATATCGGTTCTCTGGGCGGTGTGGAATTCGAGTCGCCAGGTCCAAAATCGCATACATATCGAACACATAGGTAAGGAAAAGCAGAATCCACTGAAATAATGCCTTGCAATTAGCTGAACCTCGGTTATAGTCTGCCGCGTCTTGGCGCACTTCGGTCTGCGCCACTTGCTCCAGAACTGCATCTTGGCAGCTCCCGGAGCCACCTCACTTTTCCAGCCTGGACCGAACCAGGCGGCGGACGCCGCTCGGTCAGGCGACCATGGAGTACAACCACAATGTTATTTAATCAACTCGGCCTTTCGGCCGAATTGCTGCGTGCGATCGATGAAGAGGGTTACCAAAAGGCAACGCCGATCCAGCAAAAATCAATTCCCCTCATCCTGGAGGGCCGCGACATACTTGCCGGCGCCCAGACCGGCACCGGCAAGACGGCCGGCTTTACCTTACCGCTGTTGCAACGGCTGCAGTTTTCGCCGCATAACAGGCGCAGTGTTCGGGCCCTGATCCTGACGCCAACACGCGAGCTCGCGGCCCAGGTCGGCGAAAGCGTGCGTACATATGGCAAACGATTGCCATTCAGGACGGCAGTGATCTTTGGCGGCGTCAGCATCAATACGCAGTTTTCGAAACTGAAAAAAGGTGCGGATGTCATTGTTGCAACACCCGGCCGCCTGCTCGATCATCTTCAGCGAAAAACTATCGATCTGTCCAAAATTGAGATTCTCGTACTGGACGAGGCGGATCGAATGCTTGACATGGGATTCATTCACGACATCAAGAAAATTTTCAAATCCTTGCCAAATGAACGACAGAATCTTTTATTTTCGGCAACCTTTACGAACGACATTAGACGACTCGCAGCCGATCTTTTGAACAAACCCACCGAGATTGAGGTTGCAGCGCGCAACATGCCAGCCGATCGTGTCAAACAAATCGTTTATCCGGTCGATAAAGGTCGCAAACGTGAGTTGTTGTCACACCGCATTGGCGCGGAGAATTGGCAACAGGTACTCGTGTTTACCCGAACGAAACGTGGCGCGAATCGGCTTGCTGAAAACCTGTCGCACGATGGCATCAATGCCGATGCAATTCACGGCAACAAATCGCAGGCTGCAAGGACCCGCGCATTGCGGGACTTCAAATCCGGTCGCGTCCGGGTACTGGTTGCCACCGATATTGCCGCACGCGGACTCGACATCGACCGGCTACCTCACGTCGTGAACTACGAATTGCCGTTCGTCCCGGAAGACTATTTGCACCGCGTCGGGCGTACAGCTCGCGCGGGTCAGGAGGGTGAGGCAATATCCCTGGTCTGTGTCGACGAGCACAATTTATTGCGCGACATCGAGCGCCTCCTGAAATGCGAAATAGATAAGGAAATCATCCCCGGCTACGAGCCGGATTCACGCATCAAGGCAGAGCCGGTCAAAAGAGGAGGTTCGCAACGACCCGCCGGTCGTAGCGGAATTCGTTCTGGCAACAAAGCCAGGGCCAAGACGGCGAAAAAAGGTGGAGGACAAAGAAAGCGCACATCCGGTCGACAACGACGCGCGGGATAATTCGTAAAGATAAGTTTTAGGGTCGGACTATTGGTAACCGTTAAGCTCTATCAGAGCCGAATACGCTGACTGAGAGAATCTTGGGGGACTTGCCGATCCCAGGCGGCGCTCTAGTGAGTTGACGCTAACTGTATGAATGTTTGAGGGAAATATTGGTCGGGGTGGCCGGATTTGAACCGGCGGCCCCTGCCTCCCGAAGACAGTGCTCTACCAGGCTGAGCTACACCCCGAACAGCGCGCCATCATACACTCGCATAGTAGCGTGGGGAAGCAAGGCACTGCTCCGTATGGGTATTGGACGCCAAACTCATTTTCTGTGGTTGCAGGATACTGACTGTGCTTACGGCAATGACCAAAAGTTGTTAATATTTTCAATTACTTGCATAAAAAGAAGCGGGGGCTTCCGGAGGTATCGGTAATGTCTCAAACGCGTAAAACAGTCTTCCATGATCGTCATTTGAAACTCGAAGCGAAAATGACCGACTTCGGCGGATGGGACATGCCGCTCCAGTATCCGGGCGGGATCGTCGAGGAGCACCTCGCAACGCGGAAAGGCGCCGGTCTCTTCGATATCTCGCACATGGGGAGGTTTTCCATCCGTGGTAAGGACGCGTTGCCGTTTTTGCAACATGTCCTCACCAGCAACGTGGCCGGTCTCGATGCAGGGCTCGGGCAGTACACGATGCTTCCCAACGACGACGGGGGAGCGGTCGACGATGCCTATTTATACCGTTTCGTCGAAGACGAATACCTTCTCGTGGTTAACGCGGCGAACCGCGAAAAGGATTGGGAACATCTCGAATCTCTGCGTAAGGATTTCCCGCAAGCCACGATGACGGATCGCACAGAGGCGCTGGCCATGCTGGGTCTGCAGGGCCCGCGATCCAGAGAAATTCTCCTGGGCGTAATCGAATCCGGGAATCTTCCCGAACCGATGAGAAACTCGCTGAACATCGCGACCATCGCTGGTTCTCGGGTGCTGGTTGCGAGAACGGGATACACCGGTGAACCCATTTGCTTCGAGCTGTTCATTGAGGAATCCGCGGCAACGCGTATTTGGGATCTGCTCATGGAGCGGGGCGCGGTGCCGGTTGGTCTGGGGGCGAGGGACACGCTTCGGCTCGAAGCCGGATTGCCACTCTTTGGACATGAACTGGGTAGTGACCCGGAAGGTAAAGACATCCCGATTTTTGCCGCGAGATTCGCACGCATTGCCGTGAGTTTTTCGCTTCGCAAGGGTGACTATGTCGGTCGAGCGTCACTTGCCAGGCAATTCGAGGCGCTGAAGAGAATCCTGCGCCATGATTACTCGCTCAAGGATGATCTTCCGCGCATGATCAAATGCCTGGAACTCACGGACAAAGGGATCGCCCGGGCCGGCGACAAGGTGTTTCACGATGGCGAGCACCTTGGGTACGTCACGAGCGGCACCATGGTTCCCTACTGGAAGAGCGAGGCGGATGGGATCACCGCCACACTGACCGAGGAGACGGGAAAGCGCGCTATTGCCCTGGCGCTTATCGACAGCAGCCTTGGCACAGACGAAGAGGTGCAGGTAGAGATTCGCGGCAAGAGCGTGCCGGCTGTCATCGTGCCTTCATTCCTGCGAAGCGAAGCGCCGCCCTATGCGCGCGCTGCTCTGCATCATCCGGTCGGGGCGGCGGAAAAAGCAGCACCGGGCGTTGAAGTGCATCGCAAGGTCAGCGACTTGCTGGACAGGGCGATAGATAACACGACCTGGCGGCAAAACGAATGCATCAACCTGATTCCCTCAGAGATGACACCCTCACCAATGGTCAGGCTCCTGTCGATCATGGATCCGGTGGGTCGCTACGCGGAGCACCGGCAGATAAAAGCGCTCGACGGCGCCGAAGTCTTCTTTTACCAGGGCACCGATTTTATTGCCGACGTCGAGGAGCAGTTAAACAAGGAGCTGTGCGCATTCCTCGGGTGCCGACATGCGGAATCTCGCGTGATTTCCGGGCAGATGGCGAACACGACCGTTTTCAGTGCCATGGTGGACTACCTCAACCTGGCCGATCGTAAACGCGAGCAAAGAAGAATTCGCAAAGTCCTTAACAACCACATCATCAAGGGAGGGCATCTCAGCGCGCAGCCCATGGGCGCTCTGCGGGACTTCGTGGCGCACGATCCCGTGACGGAGAGACCGGCAGTCGTGAACTTCCCCATGCTCGAGGAAAATCCTTACGTGATGGATATTGCCGCTACTCGCGAGCTCATTGCGGAACACCGGCCGGAGCTCGTCATCCTGGGTAAAAGCCTGGTCCTGCATCGAGAGCCCGTAGCAGAGGTTCGGGCTTGTGTCGACGAGTTCGACCTGGACTGCGTCATCATGTACGACATGGCGCACGTCTTGGGCCTGATCGGGCCCCACTTTCAGCAGCCCTTTGAAGAAGGCGCTGACATCGTCACTGGCTCGACTCACAAGACTTACTTCGGCACCCAGCGAGGCGTCATTGCCAATGACTTCGACCAGGAGGATTTGCGCTACCCGTTGTGGGCGGCCATAAAAAGACGAGCCTTTCCCGGTGCGGTCAGCAATCATCATCTGGGGACCTTGCTAGGCTTGCTGATGGCCGCTTATGAAATGAACCATTTCAAGGATGAGTACCAGCGCAAGGTCGTGGCCAACGCGAAAGCCTTCGCGAAGCATTTGAAAGACTGCGGTCTGGACGTCGCAGGCTCACCGGATATCTCTTATACGGAGACGCACCAGGTCTTGTTGCGAGTCGGTTATGCGAAAGGGGCAGAGGTTGCTCGTCGGCTCGAGGAAAATAACATCATCGTGAACTTTCAGGCGACGCCCGAAGAGGAGGGTTTCACAGCCTCCGGTTCCTTGCGAATGGGCGTTTCGGAAATGACTCGCTTCGGCATGGAAGATGCGGATTTCGGCGAGCTTGCGCAACTCATGCATGACGTCATCGTGAATAGCACTGATGTGAAAGATAAAACCGCGGCCTTCCGCAAGCGCTTCCTCGAAATGCAATATTGCTTCTCCGAGAAGCAATTCCGGGAGCGCCTCGAGCAATTACACGCGCTGGTGTGAGTCGAACCAGTGCGTATGCAGCGTTCAAGCACTGTTCGCTAGCGTCTGCGATGACGGCACAGGCCGGCCGGCGCCAGCGGGCATGCTGAAGATCAATTCACAGCGCCGGGCGCTCCCAGCGGAATTCTGGCGCAATGTCGCCGGCATCGATCGTTCTGGCACACTCGTGACCGGAATACACTGCGTGGGCAATCGTGCCGGGCGCCCGGCAGTCACCGATACTGCGCAGAGAACGAATGCCAGCGTCTGTAAGCCGGCCCGCATCGGCGTTGAGTTCCTGAAACAGCCCATCTTGAGCGGCTCTCAGGCCGACCACGATCAGCGAAGCACAATCCAGGGAACTGACGGTGCGATCGCGGTAAATACTCGTCAACTCCGCCGACCCGTTTTCTAAGCCTGTAAGATATTGTTCGGACACGATGCCGATACCGAGCTCGATCATGCGCGCACGGATATCGGCCAGCTCGTTGTTCATGAATGTCCAGGCAGAAACGGCGTTCGCCGGCGTCACGATCGTTACGTCCTTACCGCGGTTCCGCAGCAGTTCGGCAAGGCAGCTGCCCATGTAATAGTGATCGAAGTCGTAAATGACGACCGGGCTCTCGGGTTCGGCACCGGCAAAGATGTCATCCGGCGTATAAATCCTGTCGCCGTCGAGGCCGCTAACCGGATAGCCTTCTGTGCTCAGGATCTCGCGGGTCCACCCGGCGCCCGTGGCAATTACCGCGTGATCGCAGCCGAAGTCGATGACGTCCTGCGCCGACAGCGGGCTGCCGCGATAGACCTCCACGTTAGCCATCGTTTGCATGAGGCTCGTTCGGTAGTCGCGCACGCGTGCCCAGGTAGCGAGGCCCGGTAATGTCGATTCCCGGGTAACGCGGCCGCCGAGTTGCTCGCTTGCCTCTGCCAGGGTCACGGCGAAACCGCGTTGCCCGAGCGCGCGGGCGCATTCGAGGCCGGCCGGCCCCGCGCCGACAATCAAAATGCTCGTTTTGGCGTCGCCGGGGGGGATGCGTTCCGGATGTCAGTTGCGTCGCCATTCTTCGCCCATGGTCGGGTTCTGCGTGCAACGCAGCGGCACAGAGTCGTGATAACCGGACACGCAGATGTTGCAGCCAATGCACTCGCGAATCTCGTCTTCGCGGCCTTCGTCAATTTTCTTCGGCAGAAAAGGATCGGCGATCGACGGCCTCGCCGCCCCGATGAGATCGAGTATGCCGCGCTTGACCTGGCTGACCATGTCGTCCGGTGAAGTGAATCGGCCGACGCCAACGACGGGCCTGCTCGTCAACGGTTTTACGAAACTGTTGATGGGTTCCTGCGCTCCCTGCTCGGCGAAGCGCGCGGAAGCGGTTTCGACGACCCAGCTCGAGGATTTCACGTCCCACAGGTCCGGGAGTTCGGACAGCATCGAGATTACTGCGTGCGCTTCCGACTGCATCGTCTCGCCAGGTATCTTGAGCAGTTCGTCGGTGCTGAATCTCAAAGCTACTGCGCAGGTCTCACCGACGGCCTCTCTCACATCCTCGACGATCTCGCGCGTCAGCCGTACGCGGTTCTCCAGGCTGCCGCCGTATTCGTCGGTGCGTTTGTTCAGCCACGGCAACAGGAACTGGTAGGGGCCGAAATTCATGCCGGCATAGACATAGATAATGTCGAAGCCGGCGGCTCGTGCGCGCTTCGCGGCGTCGACATGCCAGCGGCGAAACTCGCGTATGTCCTCCCGGCCCATCGATCTGGACTGTGAGAGATTGATCCAGCCGGGGTAGGTCGAATTGATCGACACACCGGAAGCGGATACCGGCGTGCGGCGCGTCAGGCGATTGCCCGTTCCACTGCCCCCATGCCATAACTCGATGCCGGCGAGTGCACCGTGACGATGTACCGCATCGACCATCAGCGCATGGACTTTTATGTCCTCGTCATCCCAGAGGCGGCAATAGGCTAACGGCGCGTCGTCGGAACTCGGGTGAATCGAGCAGTAACCGGTATTAACGACCCCCCAGCCACCTTCCGCACGGACTTCCCGCATGGCGGCACGGGTGTGCGGCATCTGGTTGCCGGTCCCGAGCGCGTGCGGTGTGCAGTAAAAACGATTCGGCGCGGTGACGGGACCGATGCGGACCGGTTCAAAAAGAATGTCGTAACGGGAATTCCTGCTCATTCAGCGGGAGTCTAAATCATTATTTTATGCCGCCGCATGCAAAATTGCCGCGGGAAGTGGCTGAGCTTATGACAGGAATTGCGAGCTGCCAGGGGTGTCAGGAGCGCCGCCTGACGGCGAACTCGGCGATACCGATCATGGCTTGCTTGTAAACGGAGTCGGGGATGCTGGCAATGGCGCCGATGGCCATGTCGGCTGCTTCCTGGGCACGTGCGGTGGTGTATTCGATTGCCCCGGTAGCCTCGATGACGTCATGGATCTCGTCCATTTTGTCGAGCCCGCCGGCTTCGATCGCCGCGCGAATCATTTTTCTCTCGCCGTCGGAGCAATTCTCCATCGCATATATAAGAGGCAAGGTCGGCTTGCCCTCCGCCAGGTCATCGCCGAGGTTCTTGCCGAGTTCTTCGGGCGCCGCATCGTAGTCGAGCGCATCGTCGATCAGCTGGAATGCCGTGCCGAGGTTTTGGCCATAGCAGACCATGGCCGCTTCGTCGGCCGGGTCCCGGTCCGCGAGGACCGCGGCGATCTGCGCGCCGGCTTCGAAGAGCCGCGCGGTCTTGCGATAGATCACTTGCCGGTAGCCGTCCTCCGTTACATCGGGATCGTGCATGTTCATCAACTGCATGACTTCGCCGGCCGCAATCGTATTGGTCGCATCCGCCAGGATCTGCATGACGCGCATGCTGCCGATATCGACCATCATCTGGAAAGCGCGTGAATAAAGGAAGTCGCCGACCAGTACGCTCGCCTGGTTGCCGAATACGGTATTGGCCGTATCTCTCCCCCGGCGACGGTCCGACGAATCGACCACGTCGTCGTGCAGCAAGGTCGCGGTGTGAATGAATTCAATGATTGCGGCAGCGCGGACCTGTTCTGTTCCCGCATAGCCCAGGGCACGTGCCGCGAGCAGCACCAGCAGTGGCCGCAGGCGCTTGCCGCCGCTGGTGACTATATAATGAGAAACTTCGGAAACGAGGGCGACGTCGCTCTGCAGGGACTCGCGAATGAGTGCGTCGACGGCGCGCATGTCGCCATCCGCGAGCGCCTTGACCTCGTCGAAGCTTAAGGAAACTGCTTTGTTTTCGGCAAGTTGCATTTCGCGAGAGATAATGCCTGAAATGGCGCATCGTGGCGAACTGCGAGGCGCCAGCGGTCGGCTTTGGGTATATTTGCAAGCTATTGAAATAAAGTGAGATTTCTTTTTCGGGGCGTTGACCGCAAAGCGGCGAATCTATAAAATTCCCGCTCTTTTGTGGCGGCAGGCAGTTAAGGCCCGGGTTCCGGCCGGCCCGCACCCCAAAAAATTTCTTATTTCTCAGCAAGTTGCGGCGTCGCGGCTTGCGTGTTGGAGAGCACATCGATGTATGCGGTTTTTCGCTCAGGTGGCAAGCAGTACCGGGCGAGCAAAGGCGAGGTATTGAAACTCGAAAAGCTCGACGCCGACGAAGGTGCAAGCGTCAAGTTCGACGAGGTCCTGCTCGTGGGCGAGGGCAGCAACATCAAGGTGGGCAGTCCGCTGGTGAGCGGCAGCAGTGTCAGTGCCAAAGTCCTGCGGCAGGGCAAGAGCAACAAGGTCAGCGTCGTCAAGTTCAGGCGCCGCAAGAATTACCTGCGGCAGCATACGCACCGGCAGTTCTTCACTGAAGTAGAAATCACCGGTATTACGGGTGCCGGCAAAGCGGCGCCGAAAGAGGAGGCGCCAAAGAAGGCTGCCGCGAAAAAGCCGGCGGCAAAGAAGCCGGCAGCCAAGAAAGCGGCGGCCAAGAAACCGGCCAAGAAGACGGCGGCCAAGAAACCGGCCAAGAAGAAGGCCTCCAAGAAGAAGTAGGATTTGGCGCATTAATCATGAGGTCCGCTAAAATAGCGACCCAAACGAAGACAGGTAGAGCAAAGTGGCACATAAAAAAGCAGGCGGCAGCAGCAAGAACGGTCGCGACTCCGAATCCAAACGACTCGGCGTCAAGATCTATGGCGGCGAACGCGTCGTTGCGGGAAATATCATCGTTCGTCAGCGTGGCACGAAATTTCATGCGGGCGTCAACGTCGGCGTAGGCCGCGATCACACCCTGTATGCTAAAGCAGATGGCCAGGTGAAGTTCCAGAAGAAGGGACCGAAGAACCGGCAGTTCGTGAGTGTCGAGACAAGCTGATCGATCATGAGGGAGCGGCTTTGGCCGCAAAAACAAGGAATTTGAAAAATCCCCGCGGCAGCGGGGATTTTTGATTGTGCATTAGAATCGCAAGAATGAAATTCGTCGACGAGGCAACGATTCGTGTGCAAGCGGGCAACGGCGGTCATGGTTGCCTGAGTTTTCGCCGTGAGAAATTCATCGAGAAAGGCGGCCCCGATGGCGGCGATGGGGGTAACGGCGGAAGCGTTTACCTGGTCGCCGATGATTCTATTAACACCCTCGTGGACTTCCGCGTCGCGCGCAAATTCCGCGCAGAAAGCGGTCAGCCCGGTGCCGGCCGCAACAAGACTGGCCGATCCGGAAAAGATCTCGACGTCAGGGTGCCCTGCGGCACGGTCGTCCACGATATCGATACTGGCGAATTGATAGGCGATCTCACGCAGGCAGGCGAGCGGCTGAAAGTCGTCGAGGGCGGACGCGGCGGCTTCGGCAACACGCGTTTCAAGAGCAGCACCAACCGGGCGCCGCGCAAAACCACGCAGGGGACAAGCGGCGAATCGCGCCACCTCGCGCTCGAGCTGATGCTACTCGCGGACGTCGGCCTGGTCGGTCTGCCGAACGCCGGCAAGTCCACTCTTATCAGAGCGATGTCGGCGGCGCGGCCGAAGGTCGCCGACTATCCTTTTACAACGCTGCATCCGAATCTTGGTGTGGTGTCGGTCGGTCCGCTGCAGAGTTTCGTCATGGCCGATATCCCGGGCCTCATCGAAGGCGCCGCGGAAGGCGCCGGGCTGGGGATTCAGTTCCTGAAACACCTGCAGCGCACCAGGCTGCTGCTGCACCTGGTGGATATCGCACCCATGGATACCGATGCCAGTCCGGCCGGAGCTTTTCAGGCCATTCAGGAAGAACTCGGAAAGTTCTCCGAGGACCTGGCCAGGAAACCACGCTGGCTCGTCATCAACAAGATCGACCTGGTGACCGCGGAGCAACTCGCACTGGCGAAGGCGGAGTTGCTCGACGAGCTTGGCTGGGACGGGCCCGTGTTCGAAGTCAGTGCCGCCACGGGCGCAGGCACGGAAACCCTCGGCCAAAACGTGATGCAGTTTCTCGAACAACTCGCGGAAGCAAGCTGAAAGCTATGCGCACCGAGTTTTCCGGATTATGTAACAAAGTCCTTATTCCGCCCGGCCGATTCACGGTGTCCAACTGACTGAATCCTGCGTTCGGCTTGCATAGCTTTTTAACAAAATCTGCAGCGCGCGAGCGGCACGCCGCGTGCTGCAAGCGATGCGCAATTTGGGCTATACGTCAGTTGCCATGCGACCCGTATTGACATAAGAAAGCGCGAAAAAGACCGTTCGTCGCCTAGCTAATGCCGTTCGTCAGTTAATACAAGTCACATTTTCAAGTGTGAGATACGTCTCACTTCGCCGGGCCTTACAGATTGGGATAATCGTCCCAAGCTTGGTGAAGGTGACGAAGTCGCCGACTGATTCGGGAAGGAAACCGCATCAGTAAATGGAAGTTTAGGCAGGACAATTCAATGTTAAGGCAAAAGGGATATTCGCTCATTGAACTGATGACCACGATCGCTGTGGCGTCCATCCTTATTACCGTCGCTCTGCCTGGCATGCAGTCGTTCCGACTGAATTCCAACATGACCGGTCAGGTCAACGAGCTGATCTCGGCCATACATTTGGCCCGAAACACCGCGATCACAACCAATACGCGCGTCACATTGTGCGCCAGCAGCAATGGTGACAACTGCAATACCGCAGGGTGGGACGATGGCTGGATCGCTTTTGTCGATCGTGACAGCGACCAGTTCGTTGACGACGACGAGACGGTTCTCCGGGTTGGATCCGAGTCCGACAATATGTCGATCTGGTCAAGCCAGTATCCCAGTTTTCTCATGTTCCGGCCCAACGGGCGGGCGATGAAGAACACGGTTAGCGAGAACTCCGGCCGGTTTACCTACTGCGACAGGCGGGGCGCAGGACATGCCAAGGCGGTCATCGTGGATCTGTCGGGCCGACCACGCGTCGCGGACAAAGACACGCCGGGCGTCTCTTTGAAC
Source organism: Woeseiaceae bacterium (assembly GCA_041555515.1). GTDB lineage: Bacteria > Pseudomonadota > Gammaproteobacteria > Steroidobacterales > Woeseiaceae > SZUA-117. The sequence continues at coordinate 5,880 of JBFFKF010000036.1, read as the reverse complement.
TGCAGTTCCTAGGACACGGAATGATGAAGAGCCGCAACCAACAAACTGGATTCTCTCTTATCGAGTTACTCGTGGCGATGGTGATCTTCACCGTCGGCTTGCTCTCGATTGCGGGTCTCCAGGCAGTGGCGAAGAAATCGAATTACGAAAGTACGCAGCGCACGACTGCGTCGCACATCGCTTATGGCTTGCTCGAAGAAATGCGCGCCAATGGCGACGGCATCCCTACCTACCTTGCAGCCCCGGAGCTGGGCGGTGGCGTACTCAGTGGCGGACCGGCGCCCGACTGCGGTAATGCAGCGGCGCCATGCAATGCCGTACAGAAGGCGACACACGACCTGTGGTTCTGGGAGCAGATGCTCGACGGCGAACAGGAAATCGGGGCCGAGGGCGCGGCCGGAGGCATGCTGACACCGACACTGTGCATCGACGGGCCCGCTGGTGGCGGAGCCGGTATGTACGTCGTTGCGGTCGCCTGGCAGGGCCCGATCTCGATGGCCGATTCGGATGTCTCCGACTGCGGGGCGGGCGCTGGCAAGTATGGCGACGGCGACCAGTACCGGCGAGTGCTGCGAGTCGCAACCTTTATTGATCCGAACATCTGAGCGCCATGATTATTTCCACGCACACTATTAATAGGAACAATCAGCGCGGCCTCGGCCTGGTCGAGCTGATGATCGCAATGCTGCTTTCCCTCTTGTTGAGCGTTGCCGTCATTTCCGTGTTTACAGCCAACAGTCGTGCTTTCCGACAGGACGAAAACGTTCTCAGGATGCAGGACGATGCGCGCCATGCGCTGCGCGAACTCGCTTTCGAACTCAGCATGGCCGGCCACTATGCCGACTTGCTGATCCCGGGATCCGTGACCCCCGATGACAGCCTGACACTAACCTCGGACTGCGGGCCGATAGGCGCCGATGACTGGATGTACCAGACAGTAGCAGCCGGTACGGGCCTGGCACTTTCTGTCGTGGCGCTGGACAACGCAACGGCGGCGGACGCTGCGGCGAACTTCTCCTGCATCGATGCCGGGGAGTTTCAGGAAGGGACCGACATTGTCGCGGTCAAACGCGTGGCCGGCGTTCGCACCGACGTTCCGGCAAACGGTCGCGTCTACCTGAGAACCAATGGCACTGTAGGCCTGCTGTTCAAGGAACCGGTCACGAGCGTACCCGTCATCGATATACCCATGCCGCGCGCCGACTGGGAATACCGCCCGAGCGTTTTCTACGTGCGTAACTATGCCGATATGCCGGGTGACGGGATCCCGACCCTGTGCCGGAAGACACTGGGTGGCGCCACCCCGGGGATGATGACCGAGTGCCTCGCTTCAGGCATCGAGAACCTGCAGGTCGAATACGGCATTGATACCTCGGACGATGGTGACGCCAATGTGTTCCTGCCTGATCCGACGATCGGGCAGATGCAGACAGCCGTCTCCGCGCGAATCTTCATTCAGGCCCGAACGCTCGAGGACGACCTGCGTTATCAGAACGACAAAACCTACACACTCAGCAATGCTGCTCCGTTCGTGCCGGGCGACGGGTTTCATCGCCGCATCGATTCGACGACGGTGACCATTCAAAACATTCGCAGCCTGAATGTCATGGGACTTTGACATGAAAGAACGACAACCCAATTCAATGAAACGCCAGCACGGCGCAATCCTGATGATCACGATCATGTTTCTCGTCGTGATTTCCTTATTGACCGTGTCTTCGATGCGGGCAAGCAATATCGGTCTCTTCATGGCGCAGAACGAAGAGTCCCGAATTGCAGCGGAGCAAGGCGTACAGGCGCTTGCGGATGCAATCGTATCCGACCCGGCGTCCACGCCGGTGATCGGGGGCGCGGGCTACACCATCTGCACCGCGGGTGAAACGGGCTGCGACCAGTTTGACCTGCCCGTTCAAAATGCGGTACTCGCCACGGCAGTCAGCAACGGCTACCTGCGTGCCCGAGTGCAGCGCGAAGGACCATTGACGCGTCCGCCGCCGCGGGCCGTCGAGTCCAGCCTCGACAAATTTACCAGCGCTTCATTCGAGGTCACGACGACGTATGACCGGACTGATGAGTCACTCGGAAAACAGTTACTCAGCGAAGGCGTGCTGGTCCTCGTGCCGAATTTCTAGCAGCAAAGAAACGAATTTCAGGATGCCAGGTATGGAAACCATGAAGCACAAACTATTGTTGACCCTCGCAATCGCGGCGTCGACGGCAATGTTCGGCAGCGCATATGCCGACGACACTGACATCTACGTGAACCAGGGCAATTCCCTGCCGCCGGAGAGCATGCCGATGGTCATGTTCTCGCTCGACTACCGGCCAAACCTGGCAGCAAGCGCATGCAATGGCAACGAGTGCGACACGCTGATCGCCGAGGGCTACATGAGCCCGACAGGCCCTTACGTGTTTTTCGACGTGCTGCGCGGCGCGCTGCGCAAGGTCATGGATCCCCTGGAAGGCGTAAAGGTCGGTTTGATGCTGAATCACGACAATCGAGCCAACTGCGAAGGCTTCGGCCGCACGGCTTGCAGCAACGGCGGTTACATTGCCATGGGCTTCGAGGAATTCGAAGTCGGTGACGGGAATGGCGCCAAGGCAAAGTTTCACGGAATACTGGCTGCGATGCCGACGCCCTTGGGTAACCAGAGTCACTCTTACCAGGGCAAGGAACTGTTTTTCGAATTCTTCCGCTACCTGACCGGCCAGGGCGTGTATAACGCGCACAACGGCTGGACCGATTACGGCACCAGCAACAAGTTGAATCTCGACAAGGAGCATCCCGGAGCGGACTGGGATGCATCGATCGAATCCGGACCCGCAATCAGGCCCAGTTATGAAACGCCGTTCGAGTCCGGCGGAGAATGCTCGAAGGTATTCACCGTCAATAATCTGTTCTTCGTCGCGAACCAGGAAGACGATTCCGACCTTGCCATCGCAGCGCCTGTTTCCAGTGGCGGATTCGGTTCACAGCAAGATCAATTTGCGGACGTCATCCGGTACCTGCATGACGACGACCTCGCGGACGCCAAGTACCTGTCGACACCGAATCTTCCCGATCAGCAGAATGTGACCTCGTATTTCCTGGTCGACCCGAACTTCATCAATACGACGACGATCGGCTATGCGCAGGCCGGCGGCACCGGCGCACCGCTCGAGTTGAGCGAGGACCCGGACGAGCTGGTAGCGACGCTGCAGGAGATCTTCAAGCAGATTCTGAGTGTGAGCACGACCTTCGTGGCTGCTTCGGTCCCGGTCAACGTATTCAACCGGGCCGAGGTCACGGATAACGTCTTTATCGGCTTATTCCAGGCAAACAGGAAGGGGCGGCCGACCTGGGTGGGCAACGTCAAGAAACTCAAGCTCGTCGGCGCGAACAGCTCCAGCGCCAACAGCGCATTGCTCGACGCGCTCGGGCAGGGCGCTGTCGCAGCCGACGGCCGCCTGCGTTTCGACGCCTTGACGCACTGGACGTCGCCAGAGCAGTTGCCGATGCCGGACTTGCAGGCCGGCGAGGTGACCGGTCGCGACGGCCGTACGGTCGCGCGCGGCGGCGCCGGACAGAAAATCCCGGGATTCCTTTCCGGTAGCCCGCAGACGGCGAATGGCCTTGGCGGCAGAACCATCTACTATGACAGGACGCCGACTTCGCTTGCATCATTAAACGTCGATCTGACCATTGCTGCCGAGCTGCAAAGCGATCTGAACGCCGCGACCGTCGGCGAAGCCGCATCCTTGCTGGCGTATGCACGCGGTCTGGATGTTGATGACCTGGACGGCGACAAGGTAAAGAACGAGGCACGCGAATGGATTTTTGGCGATGCATTGCATTCGCGCCCGCTGCCGATCAACTACGGCACGCGCGGCGGCTACAGCAATTCCAATCCGGCGATATACCTGGCCGTGGGATCGAACGACGGCATGTTGCGCATGCTGCGCAACACGACCACCGGCGGCGCCGAGAGCGGAGAGGAGGCCTGGGCCTTCATGCCGCGTGGCGTGATGGCAGCGCAGAAGATACTGCGTAGCAACGCATCGGGCGCCAAGCATCCTTACACGGTAGACGGCGCACCTGTTGCTTATATCGAGGATCGCGATTTCGACGGTGACATCGAGTCGGGTGACAGGGTCTGGCTGTTTTTCGGCTTGCGTCGCGGCGGCAAAGCTTACTACGCACTCGACGTATCCAATCCCGAGATGCCGCGCCTGATGTGGACTATCGACAAGTCCGGCGATTTTTCCGAGCTCGGGCTCACCTTCTCGAATCCGCGCGTCGGCATGGTCGATGCCGGCGGTGGCCCAATCCCGGTGGTCATGTTCGGTGGCGGATACGACATCAACAAGGACGATCGCAGCGGTGTGGGCACCGATGATTCCGAGGGCAACGCGATCTATGTCGTCAACGCCGAGACCGGCGACCTCATCTGGAAAGCTCGCGGCGGTAGCGGCGGCGCCTCGTCCCGGGTATTCGAACACGCCGGCCTCGTCGACAGCATCCCGTCCGCGCTGACGGCGGCAGACACCGACGGAGACGGCCTGACAGACCGTATCGTCGTCGGCGACACCGGCGGCAACATCTGGCGGGCCGACCTGCAAGGCAAGAATACGCGCGACTGGAAACTGACGCTCCTGGCGGCAGTCGGCCGCCATGCGAGCGACGGCAAATGGAACGACCGGCGCTTCTTCCACAGGCCGGACCTGGTGCAGACCAAGGACCAGCATGGCAACTTCGATGCCGTGGTCATCGGCTCCGGCGACCGCGCCGATCCGCTGGACAACGGCGGGACGGCCGGCAACTGGATGTTCATGATCAAGGATCGCGGTACCACGGTTGGCGCAGGTACCAACACCGGCTTCGAAGAAGCGGACCTGGCCGACGTTACGGACAACTGTCTGCAGGAAGGCAGCGATTGCGGCCTGGATCTGACCACTGGCTGGAAGCTGCAGATGGAGTCGCTGGGCGAAAAAATACTCGCAACACCGCTGACGATTTCCGGTTCAGTGTTCTTTACCTCGTACATACCGCCCAGCGGCAGTGCGGAATCCGCCTGCACACCATCAGAGGGTGGCGGCAAGCTCTACGCCGTCTCTTTGCAGACGGCCGCAGCGGTCATCAACTACGACACGTCTGATGACCCGAACGACCCGGACGGCGGGAACGGTGACGCGGCGACGACGAAGGAAGACCGCGACGTCGAACTGAAATCTCTGGGAATTCCGGCGGAGGTCGTAGCAATTCCGCCGAACAAGATCCTGCGGCCCGACCTGCAGATAGACACCGTCGACGTGGCCACTCGCTGGAGGACCTACTGGTTCCTGCACGAAGACACGGATTTATAGGGATAGCCAAATGATGAATTTCCGGCAATACCGGCGACAGTCAGGCGTCACGCTGCTCGAGCTGATGATCGTTGTGGTGATCATTGCGATCATCGCTTCGGCAGCTTATCCGCTCTACGTCCAATACGTCGTCAGGGCTAAACGCGCTGCGGGAACCTCGATGCTGCTGCAGGTCGCGGACCGGCAGCAACAGTATTTCATGGATAACAAATCCTATGCGTCGTCACTGGAGAGTCTGGGATTTTCAGCCAGTCCGTTCATGATGGACGAGCAGGGCAAGGTTGTGGATGCGGCCGATCCGGATCGCATCTATAGCATCTCGCTGTCCGACACATCTGCCACGACCTACACCGCAACGGCGGAGCCGCAACTGCAACAGGCGGACAAAGACACGCAGTGCGCGAGCCTGACCCTGGCTCACACCGGAGAAAAGGGCCACAGCGGTGGCGGAACGGGTTGCTGGTAGAAAAGAGACTCGGATCAGGCGGCGAGCGCTTTCACCATCTTGTTCAGGCGGCTCTTGTGCCGGGCCGCCTT
>JBFFKF010000035.1:0-22586 GCA_041555515.1 Woeseiaceae bacterium | reverse complement strand
TTGAAAGTTATCGCCTCCGGTGCCGTGCTTGCGTTCGGCAGCGTACCTGGTGCCCCGGAAATGACACCGGAGGAAATCAGGGCGGTTGTCGACGTGGCGCATGCGGCCGGCATCAAGGTCACCGCACACGCCCACGGCGCACAGTCGATCAAGGACGCAATTCGTGCGGGCGTCGACTCGATTGAACACGCGTCGCTCGCAGACGACGAAGCGATTCGTCTGGCGGTTGAAAACGACGTAGCGTTCTCCATGGACATATACAACGGCGATTACATCGCAAGCGTCGGCCGGGAACAGGGCTGGCCCGGGGAATTCCTGAGGAAAAACGAGGAAACGATCGAAGCGCAACGCCAGGTGTTTACGAAAGCGCATGAGGCCGGCGTGACAATCAGCTTCGGGACCGACTCCAGCGTGTACCCGCATGGCGATCAGGCAAAACAGTTTGTCATCATGGTGCAGCGCGGAATGACGTCAATGGAAGCGATCCAGGCGGCAACCTCGGTAGCTGCGCGGGTCATCGGCTGGGAGCAAGACGTCGGGGCACTGGAGGTCGGCCGTTTCGGTGACCTGATTGCCGTGCGCGGCGATCCGCTGTCCGACGTCAGCCTGCTCCAGGAGATCGACGTGGTCGTAAAGGGCGGGCTCCTGTTCAAGCTGAACGAGCAGAAGTAAGCACAAAGCTCAACCGATATCGGCTTTTACCTATTCTCGCGGCGCTGCCCGGCGGGTAGCTTGAAATTGGGGTAGTTTGCTCGAAGGAGAACGGTCGTGAGCGAGTCAGCCGCCGAAGTCATTGAGCTCGACGCCAGCCGACCGGTATGGGACCGGTGCTTCATGGTGGCGCCGCTGGTGCTCGTCGGAACTCGTGACCAGGACGGTTCACTCGACCTGGCGCCGAAGCACATGGCATTTCCGCTGGGCTGGAAGAACTATTTCGGTTTCGTCTGCAGCCCCAGGCATCACACCTGCGCCAATATCGAGCGCAACGGCGAATTCACGGTCAGCTATCCGAAACCGTCCCAGGTAGTGTATGCAAGCCTGGCGGCCTCGCCGCGATTTGCGGGCGGGCCAAAGACCGTGCTGCAGAGTTTCGCCACCTTCCCGGCGAAGAAGATCGACGGCGAGTTCATCGAGGACGCGTACCTGTTTCTCGAGTGCAAACACTACAAGACCATCGACGGCTTCGGGGACAACTGCCTGATCAGCGGTGAAGTGGTCGCCGCATACGCGCACCCCGATTACTTGCGCTCCTCAGAGTTCGATGACCAGGAACTGATTCACGACGCGCCGTTATTCGCTTACTTGCCACCCGGGCGATTTGCCTCGATTACGCGATCAAATGCGTTTCCGTTCCCTGTCGATATGAAAAAGTAGTGTCGTCATGGGCGCGATTTATACCGATCAGGTTGTAGAGCATCTTCGGCTGCAACAGCCGGCCATGATAGACCTGCTCCGGCACCTGGTGGATGCAGAGTCGCCGTCCACGCAACCGGATTCGCACTGCCTGATCGTTTCGGTTCTCAATGAGGCGCTATCCTCGATCGGCTACCGGGTCAGCACCCTGACGCCGAACGGCTCGTACAAACATATCTATGCACGCCGTAAGAAGAGAGTGAAGAAAAACCGGGCGCAGTTGCTGCTTGGTCATTTCGACACCGTTTGGCCGCTCGGAACCATTGCGCGGCGACCGTTCTGCATAGACGGCAATATCATTCGCGGTCCTGGCGTATTCGACATGAAAGGCGGCCTTGCCCAGATCGTCTTCGCATTGAAGGCGATTCAGGAACTGGACTTACCGCTTTCGGTCGAGCCGGTCGTGTTTATCAATTCCGACGAGGAGATCGGCAGTCGCACTTCGAGACGATATGTACGGACTCTTGCCAGGCGGGTCGAGCGCGTGTTTGTGCTGGAACCGTCGATGGGCGAGGAAGGCGCGATCAAGACCGAGCGCAAGGGAATCGGCCGCTTCACAATCACCGTGCACGGCAAGGCGGCGCACGCGGGGCTCGACCCGGAAGGCGGCGCGAGCGCAATTCTCGAGTTGTCGCACGTAATCCAGACCTTGTTCGCCATGAACGACGCCGACAAGGGGATCTCCGTAAATGTCGGGACAGTCGACGGCGGGTTGCAACCGAACGTCATTGCGCCGCACAGCCAGGCGGTGGTCGATGTGCGTGTGCCGTCGCTCGCGGACGGGAAAAGAATCGAAAAAGAGATTCACGGCATCGAGCCCGTGACGCCGGGCGTTCGCCTGAGCGTGGAAGGCCGTATCGGCCGGCCGGCGATGGAATTTACGACGCGAAACAAGGCGCTGTGGAAGGAAGCCAAAGCCCTCGGCAAGGCGCTCGGCATTGAACTCCAGCAAGGTCGCGCGGGCGGCGGGTCTGATGGAAATATCACCAGCCAGTACACGGCGACCCTGGACGGCCTCGGCCCGGTCGGTCACGGAGCACACGCGGAACACGAATTTCTGTATGTTGACAGGACGCTCGAAAGAACCGCCCTGCTCGCGCTTCTGTTACTGTCACCGGGTCCTGGCGGGAAAGCAGCATGACGGTGGTGTTGTACAGTTCCCTGACGCGAATATCCGATCTCGACAGCAAGCCTTATGAAGTTGCTCGTATACCGAAGCAAGACTGGGATACGGGTGACTACGTCGTCGGCGAAATAAGGGGCTCGTCACGCCGCACCTACGCCATCGAGCTGACCACGGGGCGCATGATCAATCCCATGCCTGGTGATCATGTTGTCGGTGCTTTCGGCAGTCGCGCCGCAACGCTCGAAGGGGTCGGCAGCTGGTCCGGAATCGAAGCGAACCGGATGAACGCGATGACGAGCGCGGGACTCTTCGGCGCCATAACTTCGCTGTCTCACATGATTCCAAGCACAGTCGACCTGAAATATCTCGGGCATGTGGTGCGTAAGGGAAAAAAGGTCTGCATGGCAGACTTCGCGATTCGTCCGTCCGAGGGTGAATTCAACGTGCCGACAATCCTGATTGTCGGCACCTCCATGTCGGCGGGCAAAACCACGACCGGGCGGCTGGTCGTGCACGAGCTCGAAAAGATGGACAGGAAAGTGGTTGGGACCAAGCTCACCGGTGCAGGACGGTATCGTGACGTTTTGAGTTTTCGTGATGCCGGGGCCAGTGCAATCTACGACTTCGTGGACGCAGGCCTTCCATCCACCGTGGTGCCGGAGGGCGTGTTTCGCGCCGCCATTCGGCCGTTGCTGCATAAAATCGCCGGCCTCGAACCCGACGTTGTGATCGCGGAAGCCGGTGCCTCGCCACTCGAGCCGTACAATGGCGCAGCAGCTATTGAAGAACTCGGCAACAACATCCACTGCACCATTCTGTGCGCATCGGACCCTTACGCGGTTGTCGGCGTGCAAAAAGCTTTCGGCCTTAAACCGGATCTCGTCTCCGGCCCCGCCACCAGCACTTCGGCCGCCATCGACCTGGTGCGCAAGCTCACCGGCGTGGAAGCGATTAACGTCATGGACACGGGCTGCCTGCCCATATTGCGCAGGGTCCTGAAGCGAACCTTGAAACTCTGAATATAACTGCCCGGGCTCAGGGTTTACTCCGCCAGTTTTTTGCACCAGATCAATCGCAGGATTCAAGCGCGAAGGTGCGGGTTTGCCCGGCGAAAAGAGTACAATCGAGCACAGCGGGAGGCGGCGCAGACCGTCCCGGGAAGCACAAAAAAATAAAGGAACAGGACATGAAAAATCTCAGATTTCTTGAGGATCTCCGTTTACTGTGCCTGTGCTGTGCGGTGCTCGCCGTGGCAGCCTGCGGGCAACGCGAGCAAGCGACTACGGAGGCGGTCGACGAAGGTGCGGCCACGGAATTGGCGCTGACGGACAAAGTGCCGGTGACGACGTCGTCAGCGGAGGCTCGCGTACTTTACGAGGAAGGGATCGCTCTGGCAGACAATCTGCATTTTGTCGACGCAAACGCCGCCTTCAGCAAAGCCGTGCAGGCCGATCCGGGCTTCGCGATGGGATATTTGCGGCTGGCGCAAACATCGCAGTCCGCCGCCGCATTCTTTAAAGCCATCGGGCAGGCCGAGGAAAATATGGCCAATGCCACGGAAGGCGAGCAGCTTTATGTCCGTGCCTGGATTGCAATCGCCGAAAATGACCAGGCCGGGCAACTGGAAGCGGTCACCAAACTGCTCGGAATGTATCCGAAAGACGAGCGGACTCACGTGGAGCTCGCCAATTATCACAACGGCCAGCAGAATTTCGCGGAAGCTGCTAAACATTACGAGCATGCCACTGCGATAAACCCGGATTTTGCATCGGCATGGAATTCGCTCGGCTATGCGCGCCGCAGCAATGGTGACCTCGACGGTGCGAAGGAGGCTTTTGCCCGTTATATCGATATCATTCCCAATGAAGCGAATCCCTATGATTCCTACGCAGAGCTGCTGATGGAGATGGGCGAATACGACGAATCGATTGCCAACTATCGCAAAGCACTCGAGTTCGATCCGGATTTTCCTTCGGCTTATGCGGGCATCTCGATCAATGAATCATTGAAAGGAAATGCCGAGGCGGCTCAGGTGGCAACGCAGCAAATGCTCGCCACAGCGAGAACCGATACCGAAAAACGAAACGCGATTTTTCAATCGGTTGTCGCGCACTTGTATGCCGGTGATATCGAACAGGCCATTGCCGTTGCGGAGCAGCTGTATGCACTGGCACAAGAGCAGGGCAATCTTTCCGCAATGGGGGCGATCAGCGAGTACATGGGCGACGTCATGGCTGTAACGGGAGACGCCGCCGGTGCCCTTGAATATTACGAGATGGCGCTCGGGAATCGCCGGGAATCGTTTCTCAACGAGGCCAACAAGGCGCAGGCCGAACGGACTCACTTGTTCAAATCCGCGGTCGCGGCGATCGTCGATGATGACCTCGATACCGCAACCGCCCTTGCCGCGGAGTACACGGCGGCAGTAGAAGCGAATGATGGCACCGCGTTCGAGCGGCGCCGGATTCACGAGCTGGCCGGATATATCGCGGCGTCGAACGGCGACAATGAAACTTCCGCGGCAGAGCTGGCGCAGGCCAACCAGCTGGATCCGATCGTCCTCTACTGGCAGGCAGTAGTGAACAAGGAAATCGGCAATGATGACAAAGCTGCCGAACTCGCAACTCAGGCCGCCTACCGTAATACCCTGTCAGCGAACCTGCCGCTGTTCCGCACCGCGGCAATATCCCTGCTCGAAGATCTGCAGATGCGGGAGGGCATGGAGGCAGAATAGGCGCTTCCAGCATCGTATCGCCCGTCACGGGCGTCGCTCGTCTGGCAGTCGCCAAGCCGTCCAAAGCGACGCCGGGATGGGGCGAAATCGGCTGCGACAAGCCGTAGAATACGGGCCGACGTCATTAGACACTAATTCAATCGAGGAGAAGAACTAAATGAAAAAGATACTTGCCGCGCTCACCGTTACCTTTGGATTCCTTATCGGTGTGAATTCGATGGCACAGGAGTCGCTCGTGGAACATCTCGTTAATGCCTGCGAAGACGACATCAAATCGTATTGCAGCCAGGTAACGCCGGGTGGTGGCCGCATGTTGCACTGCATGGCCGCGCATGAAGACAAAATCTCCGGACGCTGCCAGTATGCGTTCTACCAGGCCGCATCGATCCTCGAGCAATTGGCGACAGCGACGGCCTACGTCGCAAGCCAGTGCGCAACGGATATCGAAACGCATTGCAGCGATGTCAGGATGGGTGAAGGCAGGGTGCTTGCCTGCCTCACAGAAAACGAGGCCGACCTCAGCGATGCCTGCAACCAGGCGATCGCCGATACGGTTGGCAATTAAGCGGCCTTTATCATCTGCAATTAATCAGGCGGGAAGTTAGTCCATTCCCGCCTGTTCTCTTACCCAGCGCACTGCTTGTTCGTGAGTACCAAACCAGACGCCCGGTTTGCTCTTGATGTAATCGACCAGTTCACTGAGTACGACGATACGCGATCGATGGCCGATGTAATGCGGATGCATGGTCAGCACGAAAGTCGTACCTTCCTCATAGGCAACATCGAATTCGTCCTTGTATACCTGTAATACTTCGCGAGGGTTCGAGTAGCGTTCGCCGAGCGGATTCATCAGCGGCGCGTCATCCAGTATCCAGTCGACAGGAAGCTCGACAAATCCTGTCGGCTCACCGTTGGCAATGATCTCGTATGGCCGGTCGTCCGCCATTAGCGACGAGTCGTAAAGAAAACCCAGTTCCATCAGCAATTCGAGCGTGTGATCGGAAAAATTCCACGACGGCGCCCGATACCCCACGGGTCGTTCGCCGACCAGTTCCGTCATGCGTTGCAAAGCCCTCAACAGCAACTGCTCTTCGACTTCACGTGGCAACACGGCGTTTCGCTCATGAATCCAGCCGTGAATCCCGATCTCGTGACGCCCGGGCGCTTTTATCGCCGCTATCATTTCCGGTGCCAGTGAAAAGCTGATCGCAGGTCCGAAAAAAGAAGCCGCGATGTCGTGTTCGTCGAGGAGCTTGAGTACGCGTCCGAGACCGACGCGGGCACCGTACTCTCCCTGTGAGAGCCCGCCGACATTGGTGTCGCCGTTACGCAGCCAGATGGTTTCGTTATCGACATCGAAAGACAGCAGCACGGCCACCCGCGCACCGCCCGGCCAGCTGTCCGGGTTCAGATCGCGGCCAGCCCTGACCTTGTTTACCGCTTTCTCAATTCGGTCTTCGGACCATTCCCACGGCGGGTCCTCTTCCTGCGCAAGCGTGGTTTGGCTGAGAACTCCGGACAGGAAAATGGTGAGAAGGAATCTCGGTATTTTCATTTTCTTGTGCTCAGGATAGTGGCAAGTCACGCTGTGTGCCGACGAGCGAATCCCGCGTGACCAGCGTGGCGAGTTTTTCCTCCGGCCAGTCCTCTGTGCCGGCGGGCCGCTGCGGTAACACCATGTAGCGCAATTCCGCCGTCGAATCGTGCACCCTTACCTCAATATCGTCATCGAGCTCGACGCCGAATTCGGCCAGTACACTGCGCGGCTCGCGGATTACCCGCGAGCGATAGTTCTTCGACTTGTACCAGGCCGGTGACATGCCGAGCAGGGAGCGTGGATAACAGGAGCACAGGGTACAGACAATCACGTTGTGTACCGCGTCCGTATTTTCCAGCACCGTGAATTCGTAGGGCGCGATGTCAAAGCCGAGCTCCCTCAATGCCTCTCCGCCGTTCTGCAGCAGGCGTGCCTTGTATTGCGGATCCGTCCAGGCATGGGCCACGATTGTCGCACCGTTCTCGGGCGATGCCCCCTGCATTTCGGCAATTACCGCCTGCTCTTCGTCCGCGGTGTAGTGACCTGCTTCGATCAGCAGCTCGCGCAAGGCGAGCCCGATGCGCGCTGCGTCAGAGGTCGGTTCCGGGTGATCCGCCTGAAACGTCGTCGAGTGATCATGGTCGCTCATTCTGCAGACTCCAGCCAGTGCTCGAAGATCTCCAATTCAACAATGTCCGTCTCGCTGCCTTGGTAAGCTTGCCACAGTTCCGTTTGTGGAATGGTGACACGATATATCCGCTGCGCCGGCTTGCCGTCGCCGCGGATAAAATGCTCCGGCATGCCGTGCACGCCGCACACGCGCTCGATCACGCCGACCTTCCCCTTCGCGTACGAGGGGACCCGATGGTGCACCGGCGGCGTGCGCTCGGCGATGCGCACTCGCTGGCCTGCCGCGAACCTGGGTTCGTTCATTCGCCCATCCCCGCTTCCTGCCGTTCGCGGATGACTTGTGCTTTGGCCGTCAGTGCCGATTCCGTGATGACGCCGCGCGACACGAGCGTCGTCGCGAGCGCCTTTGCCCAGCGTTCGAAGTAACTCAGGTTTTCATAGTCATCCGGCGTCAGGCGCTCGATGCCGTCGCGCAGTTCGGCGAAGTCACTGATCAGGCCTTTCTTGAGTGCCAATCTCACCATGGCGTCGATCTGCCACTCCCAGTGCGCGGTGTCGTGTTCCGATAGATCGATCGGCCCGCCTTCCCGGCCGCCGACATCGTGTGGTCCCCAGGGTTCACTCATAATATTAATTCGCTACCAGTTGCCGAGGGTTTGGCGGTAAATGACGGAGATTAAGGAGATATTAGAGCGCGGAAAGCAAGCGGTCAAAACAGCCGAAACATGCAATGCCTTGACAGTCATATGCGCCGGCAGTACAAGCAAGACGATCACAATAACAATCCCGTTCGCCGGGGGGCAAAATGCATAAATCTTTGACAGTCGCCCTGATGCTCGGCCTCGCCGTGCCCGCTCTCGCCTGGTCTCAATCGATCGCAGAACCGTTCAAGGTCGGCACATTCGAAATTGATGGCTCGCCTGCGGTAGGAATCGTGCTGCGAGACAGCCTGGTCGTGGAATTCGAGGCTGCCAACCTGGCCCTGGAGCGGGATCCTGCCTATCCGCAAATTCCCCTGCCCGCCGACATGCTGGAACTCATCAGCCGCTACGAATACGGCCTCAAGCGCAGGCTGTACGAAATCGTCAATCATCTTGTCGGGAGCGGCGCACTCGACGAAGACCGGCCCGCTTATGTTCATAATGTCGGCGAGGTGCGCACACTGCCACCCATCATGTATCCCGGAAAGATTCTCAATGCGGCCGTGAATTTTTACAGTCACGTCGAGGAATCAGGCACCGAAGAGGAACGCAGGGAGGCGAGGCGCCTGCGCCGCGAGCAGCGTGGCGTCCCGTACCTGTTCATCAAACCGAGCCGTGGCGCAGTTATCGGCAACGGCGACAACATCGTGATTCCCTACGGCCGTAACCGGACCGACTGGGAGGTCGAGCTCGGTGCGGTCATCGGCAAGACAGCGAAATATGTGTCGGCAAATGATGCAGAGGATTACGTCTTCGGTTACATGGTCACGCTCGATATTTCCGACCGCGGCGGACGCCCGCCCGGCGGTGCGCCGTTCCGCAGCGACTGGTTCGTCGGCAAGGGTCATGACACCTTTGCGCCGCAGGGTCCGTGGATCGTGCCAAAGGAGTTCTACGGCAACCCCATGGAGATTCTCCGGCAGTCGCTAAAGGTGGGCGATGAGCAGATGCAGGAGGCGACTGCCGGCGATATGATTCACAGCTTGTGGGAATTGATCGAATACGGATCATCCATTATTAGCCTGTATCCGGGTGACGTAATCAACAATGGAACATCGGGCGGCGTCGGCATGGGCACGGCAGTGCGCGGCGCACAGCGATTCCTGAAGCCCGGAGAAATTATCGAAGCGACTATCGACGGAATCGGCACGCTGCGCATGCCGGTTGTCGGCGAGGAAAAACCGGCGGGCCTTACCGGCGCGCATCTACCGCCTGTCGATACTTACCGCGACCGGCTTTAAGGGGAGAACCTGTTGAACAGCGAAGGAAAATTGCTCCACGGTGCTTGTATGTGTCTGGTTTTCGCAATCGGCGCGTTCGCCTTGCTGCCGGCGGCGATGGCTCAGGGTAATGTCACCGAGAAACGCGTCCTCGAAGAATCTGCAAAAGGCGAAAACTGGTTTCTCAAAGGCGGAAATTTTCGCGGCGAGCATTTCAGCCCGCTCTCGCAGATAACGGCCGACAACGTTGCCGACCTCGGGCTTGCGTGGGCGATCGATCTGCCGATTCCCGACGGCATCTCCGCGACACCCATCGTCGTCGACGGCGTCATTTACCTGTCGGGCGCATTTTCGGTCGTCTACGCCATCGACGCCAAAGACGGCCGCATTATCTGGTCATTCGACCCGAACGTGCGCCAGGCTTTCGGCGACGACCCCTTCATGTCCTGGTCTGCAAGGGTCAACCGCGGCGTCGCCGTCTGGGAAGGCATGGTGCTCGCGACCACCGCCGACTGCCGTCTGATCGGCATCGACGCCGCCACCGGCAAGGAACGCTGGTCGCAACAGACCTGTGATATTGAACGCGGCTACGCGATAACGGACTCGCCTTATGTCGGCGGCGGCAAGGTGTTTGTCGGCAACGCGGGTTCCGAATCACGCGAGAAGAATCGCGGCTACGTGACGGCCTACGAGGTGCAGAGCGGCAAACAGCTGTGGCGCTTTTACACGGTGCCGAGCGACAAAGCAGAGGAAAACGCGTCTGCCGCCATGAAGATGGCAGCGGCGACCTGGTCCGGCGATGCACTCGAGAAATTCGGGGGCGGCGGAAGTGCCTGGAACGAGATGACCTATGACCCGGAATCGGGCCTGCTGTTTTTCGGTACCGCCGGCGCGCTGCCCTACCTGCACCACGACCGCAGTCCCGAGGGTGGCGATAATCTGTTTACGTCTTCCATCCTTGCGGTCAACGCGGATAGCGGGGAGTACGTCTGGCACTACCAGACCGTGCCCAGGGACAGCTGGGAATACAACGCGACCATGAACATCATTCTGGCCGACCTGAGGATTGCTGGCGAGGATCGCGATGCATTGCTCATCGCTCCGAAAAACGGGTTTCAGTACGTTCTGGATCGCCTGACCGGTGAGCTGCTGGCAGCAGACAAGTATGCGAAGGTCAACTGGGCGACGCACATCAATCTCGAGACCGGCCGGCCGGTCTACGACCCGGAAGGCGAATTCTGGAACCGGCTCGACGAGGGCAGCGTTTCCGTCTGGCCGAACATGTGGGGCGCGCACAGCTGGCAGCCGATGGCATGGCACCCGGAACACGGGCTCCTTTATATCCCGGTGCTCGACGTCCCGACCGTCATCACCCCGGGCAAAGACGGCGCTTACACCGACACGCTCGAGCTGTTCACCGAAGTCGACGGCAAGCCATTCAGTCCCGGCAAGCTTGTTGCATTCGATCCGGTGCAACAGGTCACGCGCTGGACAACAGAGCTTCCCCTGCCCTTCAACGGCGGCGTGCTCGCGACGGCCGGCAACCTGGTCTTCCAGGGCAATGCGCAGGGCCGGTTCGTCGCCTATCAGGCGGATACCGGCGAGGAGCAGTGGTCACTCGTGACCGGTTCGGCCATTACCGCCGCGCCGGTGAGTTACTCGATCGACGATACGCAATACGTTCTTATTCCGATCGGTTCGGGAGGCGGCATTCAATTCGTCTATCCGCGACTCGGGGCGACGCCCGAATCACAGGGTCCGACCCGCCTGCTCGCGTTTACCCTCGACGGCCAGGGTGAATATCCGCGCATCCAGCCTGTCGTTCGAGCCTTGCCGGAACAACCCGAACTGACGGCATCTCCGGAAGTGATCGAGAACGGCAGCAAGCTGTACGCGGGAAACTGTGCCTTCTGCCACGGCAAGGACGGCGCGGCGCGCTTTGGCGCCACGGTCCCGGATCTTCGCTACGCATCGGCCGAAACGCATGCCGCGTGGCATGAGATAGTCATTGGTGGCGCAAAGCGCGCCAACGGCATGCCGGCATTTTCTCACCTTAGTTCCGACGAGGTCGAGGCGATCCGGAATTACGTGCTATCGCTGTCCGGGGAGCTGCGCGCGGCGGATTCTGCCAGGTAGCTTTTGGCAATCTGGGCAAACTGCCGGTCACCGCTTTGATCGCGGCTGGTCGCAATAAACCGGCTGCGACCAAATCCCCGTGCGGCGCATCATTGCTACAATACGAACAAGCAAATGGGGTTCAGAGCAATGAAGTCACTGATAACGCTGGTATTGGCCACCTGCCTCGCTGTTGCTGCAGCAGCATCGGCCGATATCGAAGAGAAAAGAGAAATGAAGATCGTCGTCGCCGGCCACGCGGGTGACGAGGCCACGACAATCCACTGGATCGGCAGCGGCGATTCCGCATTTGACATGCACGGCATGCAGGTCGGCGAGACCCAGTCGATCGTGGACGAGTCGGGCCGTACGGTACTCATTACCCGAGAGGAAGAAGGTTTCAAGCTCGAGATTGATGGCAAGACGGTCGTTCTTCCCGAAATTCGCACTGAAAGCGAATACATGACATTCGTGGAAGGAGCTGGCGTTACCGCCGATTTTGATGTCGAAATTGTCGGCGATCACCTCGCAATGCCGGCACATGAAGGCAATACCGTCACTATCATCAGTGACGAGCCCCTGGATGCGACGACACGGGAAAGCATCAAGGCGGTCTTGCAGTCAGCCAGTCGTGACGACACGGTCATATTTATCGACGGCAGCGGCACTTCTGATGCCAAACATTTCAAAGTAATCAGGAAAAGAGTCGAGATCGAACATTAATCCGCACGGCGAATTGACCAGGTACAGGCCTCTCTCGGGAGGCCTGGCCAGAACCCGCATCATGACGGCCATATCGTTGTTGGCCATTCTCGCGAGCGCCTGCGCCGCTCAGTCAGAAACTGACGATGAGGTCGCGGGCAAGCCGCGATGTCCAAGTCACCAGACCATGACCTGTTTCAAGCGCACGGCTGAGCAAGCCGTCTGCCGTTGCGCCGAGCGTGATGAGATGCGGGGAATTCTCGAAGACTCGATCAGGCGCGATTTTCCCTAGGGCGGCGATTACGCAAATAAAAAAGCAAGCCGGCCGCGATGAACAGCAGGCAGCCGCCGCCAACTTTGAGCACAAACATCCGCGGGTTCTGCGTACCCTCCGGCGGAATCAACGCCAGCACCACGGACAGCAGTGTCGCGCCAAAGCCGAGCACGCTGCACAGCGAGACGCCGACGATTCCTCCCGGTATGAGGCTGATGCCTTCGTTGTTGCCCGCCGCCTTTCTCCGCAACATCGGCAGGGCCGCGAACATGTACAGGAAAGGAATGAAGTACAAGATAATGGCCATGTCGAGCAGCATGATGTAAGCCGCTTCGATCGTTGTTTCGGTGACCGCGGATAAAATAAGAAGTGTTGCCACGACGCCCTGCGCAATCAGTGCGACGTGCGGCGTGCCCCATGTCGGGTGGGTCCTGCCGAGTGCTGCCGGCAGGTAACGGTCGATGCCGATAACGTAGGGGATTCTCGCGACGCCGGAAAACCACGCACCGAGCCCGCCGGTCGAGCTCATCACGACGAGCAGCGCTCCCAGGATTGCAAGCCCGGGTAAAGCAATGCGCTCACCGATCGCCGCAAGCGCTTGCGGGATGCCGGTGATCACGTTGATCTCGCCCTCGGGCACGGCCACCATCAGCAGCCCGGTTCCGAGAATGTAAACGCCGGCAATGATCAGGCCCGAAATGAGCATGGCCCGCGGCAATGAACGTCGCGGCTCTTTTATCTCGCCGCTCATGACCGGGCCCAGCTCCAGCCCGGCGAAGGCGAAAGTCATCGTGGCGAAGAACGTAAGCGTCGAGAATTCACCGAAATTCGGCGCAAGTGCCGCCGGGGAGAAATCCGTGGCGGCGCCGTGCCGGGCCCAGGCCCATATCCCGCCGATGGTGAGCACCAGGAAAACCGCACCGGTCGCCATCGCACCGATGTTCGGAATCCACTTGCCTTTGCTCAGGCCGATCACATTCAAAGCGATGACCAGCCACAAGAGCGCCAGTGAAAACGCAGCATTGTAAGGGCCGCTGTCAGCGAAGCCGAGCCACGTACTGCCGCCGAGGTACAGGAAGGCACCGGCAATAAAGAGCAACAGGCCCGGAAAATAGAAGAGATTATTGACCCAGTAGGTCCAGCCTACGATGAATCCGTGGGCCTCACCGAATGCCGCCTTGGTCCACAGGTAAATACCGCCCTCGCCCGAATCGCGGGAGCTTAACTCCATTACCGTCAGTCCGGACGGAATGAAGAAAATGACGACGGCGAGCAACCACAGGACCAGGCTGGACGGACCCATCTGCGCGGCGGTCGACAGCCAGCGGATCCCGAGTATCGCGGCGATGTTCAGGAACACCAGGTCCATGACGCCCAGCGTGCGGATCAGCCCGCCGCCCGTTCCCTCGTGGCTTGCTGTCGACATGCAAATCTCCTTAAGACTTCGGATAAACTAGGTCCCGAGTCCCGATCGCACACCCAGACGCAGACTCAGCTCGCCAAAAAACCATAATCGCCAGCAGGCAACAATGCAAACAGAAGCGCAATTGCTACCAGGAGTAAGATTTCTGATCATATTATTGCTGGCGATTTGCAACACGTCCTCGCCTGCCAAGGAGCAACCGGCCGGTAGCGCCGCATTATTTGCAGATGCACTGGATGCCGCCGAGAGAATGCCGCGCCTGCACAGCCTGCTGATCAGCCACAAGGGCGAGCTGGTGCTTGAAAGATATTTCAATGGCAGCAATCGTCAGCAGACGGCCAACGTCAAGTCGGTATCAAAATCCTGGATTTCGGCGCTCGTGGGGATCGCAATCGAGCAGGGCCACATCCAGGGACTCGATCAACCCATTGCCGAGTTCTATCCGGAGCTGCACGGAAACCAGGATGAGGAGGCAAAAGGATCGATTACGATCGGTAACCTGTTATCGATGCAGGCAGGTCTCGAAACGACCAGTTTTTACAATTACGGCGCCTGGGTGTTGAGTGACGACTGGGTCCGCTTCGCTTTGCAACAACCGATGCTGACAGAACCGGGAACCCGGCTCCTCTACAGCACCGGCAATACGCATTTACTTTCAGACATTCTCACCCGGGCCACCGGCAAGTCGACGCTGCAGTTCGCCCGTGACGAACTCGGCCAACCGCTGGGCTTCCACATCGAGTCCTGGCCAACCGACCCGAAGGGCATCTATTTCGGCGGTAACAACATGGAAATAACACCTCGCCAGATGCTCGTGTTCGGCGAGCTGTACCTTAATAACGGCCGCGCAAATGGCAAGCAGGTTATTCCCGAAAACTGGGTAAAAACATCATTGGAACCGCGCGCCGAATCGTTGCGGGAACGTGGCAGGTTTTACGGTTACGGCTGGTGGTTACGCGACATGGCCGGCGTGCCGGTCGCTTATGCCTGGGGCTACGGTGGGCAGTTCATTCTGCTTGCGACGAACCTGGATCTCGTAGTCGTAACCACATCGAGCAGCTTTCCGGGACGCGACCGGCGGCCACATATTCGCAGTCTTTACTACATGCTCGAAACACGTGTGGTCGCACCTGCGGTCGAATACGCCAACTCGGTCATTCCGTGGGCGATCGACTAGGCCTGAACGCCGGCATCGAGTCAGTCGTCAGGGTCTACCGGGATGGCAACGATTTCCATGTGGCGCACGCGGAACTAATATAGGTGTAATAGGGGTTGGCCGTCCTTCAACTCTGTGCGAAAAGGGACCCGGAGAGAACCAGAGAAAACGATGCCTAAAGTTCTGCCTAATCAATTTGCAGCAATTGCTGCAACCTTTTTACTGGCCACGGGTTGCCAGCCCGGATTCGATGCTGACCAGCCTGTTACGCTATCCGTGATTGGAACCAACGACGTGCACGGAAGCCTGTTGCCGGTCGATGGTAATCGGGGGCTGACCCTGCTTTCCGGCTACGTGGATAATTTGCGCGAGACCCGGGCCCGGGATGGCGGAGCCGTGTTATTGATCGATGCCGGCGACATGTGGCAGGGGACGCTCGAATCGAACCTGTCGGAAGGCGCCTCCGTGGTCGCCGCATACAACGCAATGGCTTACGACGCGGCAGCGGTCGGCAATCACGAGTTCGATTTTGGCCCGGCGGGCGAAAGGGCGACGCCGGCAGACGGCGGTGACGATGCGCGCGGCGCTCTGAAAATACGCGCGAGCGAAGCAAAATTCCCATTACTTGCGGCCAACCTGATCGACCAGAGGACTGGTCTGCCGGTGGACTGGCCCAATGTTCAGCCGTCGGTGCTGATCGAACGTGGCGGTATCAAGGTCGGCATCCTCGGCCTGATTGCGGAAAACGCGTTGATCGCGACGATCGCGCCTAACGTCCGGGATCTGAGTGTCGCACCACTGTCTCTCACTGCCATGCGCGAGGCACGCAAGTTACGAGATGCCGGCGCCGAACTCGTCATCATCGCCGCACATGCAGGCTCGCAATGTGAAAACTTCGATGATCCTAATGACTTGTCATCTTGTAATCTGAATGGCGAAATCATGCAGGTCGCGCTCGACCTGCCGGTGGGTCTCGTTGACCAGATTATAGCCGGCCACATTCACCAGGGCATTGCCCACGAGGTCAATGGAATCGCCATTACATCGAGTTACTCGAGTACGCGTGCTTTCGGCCGTGTCGATCATATATTTGATCGCCGCAGTCACGAGCTGATTTCACGCAAGATTTTTCCTCCGCAAGCTGTTTGCGGTTACGTCGACAAAACGTCCGGTCAATGTTTTTCAGCCGAGGAAGTGAGCGGCTCGTCGGAGCTTGCCTACTACAGTGGCAAGGTCGTTGCGCCGAATGCCAGGGTGGTAGAAATTGCAGAACAGGCAAAACAACGCGCAAGCATACTGAAATCGCAATTACTGGGCGTGTACCTGGAAACCCCGATCACCAGGGAGGGCCGCCCAGACTCGGCGATCGCGCACCTGTTTACCGATGTCGTGCACGATGCACTCGGTGGCGACCTCGTGATTCACAACGTAATGGGCGGAATACGCGCAGATCTTCCGCAAGGCGATCTCACTTACGGCGCCATCTATGAAATGTACCCCTTCGACAATCTGGCCGCACAATTCGAACTTAGCGGGGCCGAACTTCGCGAGGTACTCGGGCGCCAGGCATTGAGGCCGCATAACCGTGCCGGGGTATCCGGTATCAGGGTGTTCGCAACATGCGAGGAAAACAAGCTCGAGATGACGCTACTCCGCGCCGATGGCACGGAAATCGCAGACGACGAAATGCTTCTGGTCACGACCACGGATTTCCTCGCGACCGGGGGCGATGACATTCTCACGCCGATCATGCCCGAGGGCGGGTTTCCGATAATGAAAAATTCGCCACTCGTGCGCGAGGCGATTGCCGACTGGATGCGCGCCAGGGGCGGCACCCTGAATGCCGACAGCTTTTCGGCTGCCGAAAATCCCAAGTGGAACCAGCCGGAACCGATGCCGGCAAACTGCGCGATGTGAATGAAATGCCCCGCTCAAACGCGGGGCATTCCCGAAGTCGCGCCCACGTTAAAAGCGAAATTCGAGGCCCACAGAAGCCATCCAGACGGCATCGGCTTCGTCCACGTCGAACCACTCGAATTCTGCACGCAATCCGAGACCGCTTTCCGAGCCGAATTTCGCCCCGATACCGAGTGCCAGGTCCTCGCCGTCATCGAAGCCTACCGGCACGCCGTTGAGCAGCGAATCAGCTTCCCAGGAAATGAGGCCTGCCTTTGCGAACAGGTCGAAATTATCGGACAAGCCCAGCGCACCGACACCATAAAGGCTCCACGCCTCGGCATCGATCTGCGCGGTCTGACCGAGAAAATCGTCATCCGGCTTGCCGAAGTCCAGGTAGCCACCCTCGATGCCGAATCCGTTATGGAACATGTACCGGCCGAACACTTTGTAGCCGGTATCACTGGCGTCCAAGGTGAAATCCTGATCCGAGTCTTTGATGTTTGCGAAGCCGTATGATGCGCCGAGCGACAAGCCTTCTGCGGCAGCCGAACCGGCAACAAGTGCGAGAAATATTGATGTTGCCCAAGTGAATTTACTCATAACAGACATTCCTTTCGAGTTTATTTAGTGCTGCGCACCCAAACATGAATGCAGCATTGCCCGAAAGTAGATGCCTCCCGCTTAACGCAGCCTGAATGGAAGCCGATCCGGGAATATGTAAACCCGCGCTTCGGGCGCGGCTATGTCTTTGCGTCGGCATCGGAAATACGCCGATTCTGCAATTTACCTTGATCTCGGACGTCTTCGCGTCTAGCGTAACCGGACCGTCCCTATAAAGAGGCGAGAACAATGAATAACAAGACGTTTTGGATCGGCTTCGTGGTCGTTTACGTGTTATGGCAGGCGCTGGGCTTCATCATCTTCGAAACCATGCTGGGCGACGCCCACGCCGCAATGACCGACGTATTCCGACCTGAAAACGAGTTGAATGACATGATGTGGATGATGTTGGTGAGCAGCGCCGTCATGATGTTCATGTTCTGCTACATCTTCACGCGAGGTTACGAAGGCAAGGGCATCATGGAAGGCGCGCGTTACGGCGTATTGATCGCATTTCTGATGGCGAGCCCGATGGTCATCGAGCAGCATGTCTTGTATCCGGTCCCGGAAAACGTAGCGACCATGTGGCTTATTGGCATTTTCGTTTCATTCATCATCGTCGGCGCGGCATTCGCGGCGATTTACAAGCCCGAAACCGCGGGATAACGAATATTTTTCAGGCTGCGCTGGCTTTTTGCTCACGCAGTTCCCTGATACCGCGTAGCAGCGTCTCGCAGAAAGGTGCGACGTCGGCCGTGTCCATTACGGTCGACACGACACCTATCATGCCCGGCGACATCCAGTAACCATTCTGCACCATGTAGCGGTGCAGGCCTGCGCTGCGATAGACATGGCCACGCGCGGTGTTGTCTCCGAGTGCCGGATCCGA
Organism: Woeseiaceae bacterium; assembly: GCA_041555515.1. Lineage (GTDB taxonomy): Bacteria > Pseudomonadota > Gammaproteobacteria > Steroidobacterales > Woeseiaceae > SZUA-117. Next base: position 4,167 of record JBFFKF010000035.1, on the reverse strand, counting down.
AAGGGTCATCGAAAAAATCGAGTACTGACCCTGTACCTCGCCTTCCGTGTCGGACAGGTCGAAGACTTCGCGGACGCCTTTGCGGAATTCCTCACCGAGTTGATTGATCCGTGCGAATTCGTCTTTGGTGAGCATTTCCATGGCCTTGTGCCCGGCCGCCATGGATACCGGATTGGCATTGTAGGTGCCGCCGTGCGGCAGTTTCGCCTTGGTCTCACCGGCCTCGAACACGGACATTACGTCGGCACTACCGGCGACTGCCCCTATCGGAAAGCCGCCACCGATGATCTTGCCGAGCGTCGTCAAATGGGGTTTCAAATTGCGTTCTCCCTGCAGCCCGGCCCATCCGGCCCTGAACGCGATCACCTCGTCGGCGATCTGCACGGCGCCGTTCTGTTCGCAGAAATCGGCGATCATTGCGAGGAATTCATCGGTAGGCGCGACCCGCGCCAGGCCCTGGCCGATCGGGTCGTATAGGACCGCGGCGAGATCAGCCGCATTTTCGTCGAGTATGCGGCGCGCGGTCTGCGTCTCGTTAAAGGGAATGACGACTACGTCATCCAGGACACCTTGCGGTGTGCCCACGGAATACGCCTGGGAGACGGGGTCGCCTTTGGCAAGATCCGTCGGCTCCACGCCGAGGCTGACTTCGGCAAAATCGTAGGAGCCGTGATAGGAATTCTCGCACTTCGCGATCTTCGGCCTGCCGGTGTAGGCACGCGCCGCCTTGATCCCGTTCATAACGGCTTCGGTGCCGGAATTCATGAAGCGTATCTTGTCGAAGTTCGGCGAGCGGCCACATAGCAAGTCCGCCAGCGCGTACTCGGCCTCACTGCCGAATGAATATCCGGTGCCGCGATTGATCTGGCGTATTGCCGCTTCCACGATTTCGGGATGCGCATGTCCATGAATCATCGAGGTATAGTTATTGTTCAGGTCGAAGAGCTTGTTTCCGTCTATGTCGGTAATGTATTTGCCCTTCGCTTCACGGGCATAAATCGAATACGGCGAAATGCGAATGGTGCTGCGCGAACCGCCTTCGGTCAGGACACGCTGTGCCTTCTCGAACATCGCAGCAGACTTGGAATCCGGATTGGGATATTTCATGATTGCTGGCCCTGGTTTTGCATAATTGAATGCGTCACGCCCTGGTGATGACGTCGTCCCGCTGAATATAGCAACTGGTGTCTACCGACTGACGTGCCTGGAAGTAGTATTCGTAGTCCGCGTCGAAGGCGATTCGCGACTCGACTGCCTCGGGATAAAAATCCATGATTCCCAGCATGAGTTCACAAATCTCCCTGACCGCATAGCTACTGCCGCTTGCTCCAGTGATGTAATCGCAGTATTTCTTGCGCTCCACGAAATCTGCAAAAAGCGGACTCGCGTTGCGCCGCACCATGAAACGCAAGCCGCACAACTCCGCCATCGGCAGATCGTTAATGTCGTCAAACACGCATGCGATTTGTTGCGGCTGCAAACCGCTCTCCTCACATACATGTGTTATTACATCCTGCTTTTTGCGTATACCGGTGTAGACCGCGGTCATGTGCTCCCGCCTGGCGAATGCGACTGCTGATTCGTTGTTCTCGCCACTGATGATTGCCGAGTAAGGAAGGGCGCCGGAATGGCGGCACATGCCGTAACGCAGCATGTTCGTTCCCATGGAATCGGCTTCAGAGAAACCACTCGAGGTTGCCTGACCTTTGCGGCCATCATTGAAGACACCGTCCCAGTCGAAAACGATCCCGCGGCACTCGTCGAGCCTGGCGCTTAAATGATCGACGGGAGTGATGAACCTGCCGCCCGCCGCATTGAACCTTTTGACGACTTCCGTCAGTGACAACTACACGACGTCCTGGATATCAAGTATGCCAATGGGTATTTCGCCGTCCAACGCGATGATCGTGTCGACCTTCGACTCTTCGAATTTTTGCACGGCATTGTAGAGCAGCGCGTCCGCCGATATTGATATCGGATTCTTGGAATATCCGACCTTGTCGAGCGTCATATCGATGACCTCGGCACCCATTTCCTGGATCTTGCGGCGCAGATCTCCATCCGTAAACACGCCGACGACTTTGTCTTTCTTGTCTGCGATGGTCACGGCGCCGAGCTTGGATTCGGTCATCTTGATGATTGCCGCTTTGACCGAGTCCGTCGGCTTACAGATCGGGTTCTGCTCCCGCAGTACCTCGCGGACCCTGACCGTCATCAGCTGCGTATGCTCAACGAACTGAGCAGTTCCGACCGACGTCAGCGCGTTCAGGCAGAGTTTCTGCATCACACCCCAGGGCACGGTGCAAACGTGTACGCCGGCGAGCAGGGCCTGCCGCACATGGTCGGGATGACGTACAGATGAAAACATGACCTTGGTCTCGTAATCGTAACGATCGATGACCTTGACGCATTGTTCAAACAAGGCGTTCGCATCATGGCCCTGATCCTGCATGCGTCCCGCGAGCGGGCATACGAAAGCGGCACCGGCGGCCATCGCCATGTACGCCTGGTTGAGGGTATATATAAGGTGTACGTTGACCCGGTGTCCTTCCTTAGTCAGCGTATTACATGCCCGAACTCCGAAATCGGAAACCGGGATCTTGAATACCGGTGCCTTGGCGAGCGGTAGTTCGAGCAAGCGATGTGCCTCAGAGACTATCTCGTCGTGCGTGTTGCCGAGTGCCTCGACTTGAAGTTCCGGCACCATTTTTGACAGCTTGACGATTGCGCCATCGATGTCGGTAATGCCGTCGCGATGCATGAACGTCGGCGTTGTCGTCAAACCCGTGAGAAATCCGAGACCGAAAGCCTCTTCGATTTCCTGGAAATTGACCGAGTCGAGATACAGATCCATTTTTATTCCTTGCAGATCAGTGCGTCTGCTGCCGTACCAGCTTGTGAAGATCGAGTAAGGGATTCAGGAAGTCTTCCAGTTCGTCCAGGTAATACTGGCTTGCCGCGTCGCAAAGCGCATCAGGCGGATTGGGGTGCGCCTCCACGAAGATGCCGTCCACGCCGGCGGCGACGCCGGATCGGGCAAGGACATTCAGGTACTGCCGCGTGCCGCCTTTCGGGTCCTTGCTCGGAATCCCGTATCGCCTGATCGTGTGCGTAATATCGAAGACCACCGGATAGCCGGCTTCACGCAGCATGAAAAAACTACGCGGATCCACGATCAGGTCGTTATAGCCAAAGGTATAACCTCTTTCCGTCAGAATGATTTTATCGCCGCCTACCGCCTCTATTTTCTTGACCGGCTTCGTCATGTTATCGGGCGCGATAAACTGCCCGTGTTTCAGATTGACGACGGCACCCGTCTTCGCTGCCGCGGTCACGAGCTCCGTCTGCATGCAGAGATACGCCGGGATTTGCAGGATGTCGACGACCTCGGCGGCCGGTGCCGCCTGCTCCGGATAATGGATGTCGGTCAGTAGCGGCAATCCGACCTCATTCTTGATGCGGCCCAGTATGCGTAACCCTTCCTCGAGGCCCGGTCCCTGGAAATAATCGAGCGAGCTGCGATTGTCCTTGGTGAAGGATGACTTGAATATGAGCGGCAGTTCGAGCTTCTCGCTGATCTTTTTCAGGCGCTCCGCGGTCTGCATCATCATCGATTCCTCCTCGATGACGCACGGCCCGCAGATCAGGAAAAGGTCGTCCGATCCGCAGTCAATGCCGGCTACGTTGACGTGTTTGACGTTATTCATAAATTGCTACTGTTTCTTGGATTTCCGAACGGCGTATCGTGAACTGCCGCGCCAAAAAGGGCAAGTTCAGGAGCCCGAAATATAGGGCTCGATCAGGGCAAAATTGAGGTCCGTCGCGCCGCGGTTGCTCAGGATCACCTGTCTCGCCCTGGCCCCCGTTTCCGCGGCGGCGCCCGGATTATCGAGGAATCGCTTCAGCGCCTGGTAAATCTCTTCCTGGTCACCGACTTGCAGGCCCGCATCCCCCTCGAGCAAGGCGCGGACGGTTTCCTGGAAGCTGAAATTGAACGGTCCGAACATCGGCGCAATACCCAGGATCGCCGGCTCCATCAGGTTATGTCCGCCCTTGTTGCTGCCCCGATAGTGCAGGCTGCCACCAACGTATGCGACATCGGACATCGCGTAATAGCGTTTCAAGTCACCCATCGTATCGACCAGCAGAACACTGCGTGCATCGCCG
>JBFFKF010000034.1:0-23955 GCA_041555515.1 Woeseiaceae bacterium | reverse complement strand
CCTTCGATCACAGGCTGATTGACAACTCGGCACGCGAGATCGTCGACACGGCGAAGCGCACCGGCGCCACGGTCAAGGGCCCGATCCCGTTGCCGATGAAAATGGAGCGCTACACGATCCTGATCTCGCCGCACGTCAACAAGGATGCCCGCGACCAGTACGAGATTCGCACCCACAAGCGCCTGATGGACATCGTCGACCCGACCGACAAGACGGTCGATGCTTTAATGAAATTGGAGTTACCCGCGGGCGTTGATGTTCAGATAAAGCTCAACTGATTACCGGCTCTGAGCGCTGAACAACAATCCGTAGTCGCCTCCGAGCGGCGTCAGAACCAGGCGCGCGGATCGGGCGTCAACGTGCAGATCAAATGCAATTAAATCGGCTTCGAGCGTGTGCCGGGCAAGGCCCCGCCACGCGCCCAAAATCGGGCTTTAAGTTACTGAATCTTAAGAAAAAAAATATCGATCACAAGCCTTGAATTGAAGCCTTGCCGCCGTATAATGGCGGGCTCGGTGGGCCTGGCCGGGCCGGGAGTCGGCCAGGTTCGAAAACAGCGTCACTCAGCAAGGCTTGGTGGCGCTTGATGTTAGGTCGCCAGGAAAAACCCAAAGGCGTACTCGGCAAATCCCGGGAGAACCGGTTAATCACCGGATTAGGGGTCAGCTCCTAGAGCCAGGAACAGGGACGAATGTTCCAGGCGATGGCTGGCCCTTTCGCGTGTCTGCAAGAAGCACGAAATCACTGTGGGAGCGGCGTAAGCCGCGGTTGAATATGGATGCAGCGGCCGGTCGGCCGCTGTGAGGATTGAAAAATGGCAATGGGTCTGGTGGGCCGCAAATGCGGCATGACGCGCGTCTTCACGGAAGACGGGATATCGATCCCGGTGACTGTCATCGAGGCGCAGCCGAACCGAGTCACACAGGTCAAAACCGTGGAAAACGATGGCTATCGTGCGTTGCAGGTTGCGGCGGGCAGCCGGAAGGCTTCCAGGGTTTCCAAACCCGCAGCCGGACACTTCGCGGCGGCGAAAGTCGAAGCCGGCGACCTGATGGGCGAATTTCGCCTCGGGGCCGACGAACAGCCGGCAGAAGGAGAATTCGCGCCCGGCATGGAGTTCAAGGTCGATCTCTTCAGCGAGGGGCAAAGAGTCGATGTCATCGGCACGACGATTGGTAAGGGATTTGCGGGCACCATCAAGCGCCACAACTTCAGGTCGCAGGACGCCACTCACGGTAACTCGCTCGCGCATCGCGCACCCGGATCGATAGGCCAGAACCAGACGCCGGGCCGCGTGTTCAAAGGCAAGAAAATGGCCGGGCACATGGGGAACGTTCGTCGCACCGCGCAGAATCTCGAGGTGATCCGCGTGGATTCGGAACGAAACCTGCTGCTGATCAAGGGCTCGGTCCCGGGACACAGCGGCGGCAGTGTCCTCGTGCGGCCCTCGGTCAAAGCGGGGAGTGCGTCGTGAAGCTGAAGATGCAGGGCACGAGCGGCACGGTCGATGTGGCGGAAAGCGCCTTCGGTGCCGAATTCAACGAAGCCCTGGTGCACCAGGTCGTGACGGCTTACCTCGCGGGCGGCCGCGCCGGAACCAAGGCGCAGAAAAACCGCGCGCGAGCGTCGGGTGGTGGCAGCAAGCCCTGGCGACAGAAAGGCATGGGACGCGCGCGGGCCGGCACCATTCGCAGCCCGATCTGGGTCGGCGGCGGACGCGCCTTCGCGGCAAGGCCGCGGGATTACAGCCAGAAGGTCAACAAGAAGATGTATCGCGGAGCATTGCGCTCCGTCTTCTCTGAGCTCATTCGCCAGGATCGCCTGGTGGTGACGGACGCGATCGTCATGAAAGAGCCGAAGACCAAAGAGCTTGCTGACAAGCTCCGGAAACTCGGCCTCGACAACGTGCTGATCGTTAACGAGGCGTTCGATGAAAATGTATTTTTGTCGGCGCGCAATTTGCCTGATGTCGGCATTTGCGATGCTGCGGCAGTTGATCCGGTGGTGCTGATGCGCTTTGAGAAAGTGCTCATTACCTTGCCGGCCCTCAAATTGATCGAGGCGCGGTTGTCATGAGTGCCATTGCCCATCAGGAGCGACTGATGACAGTGTTGCTGGGACCGCATCTGTCGGAAAAGAGTCACATGGCGACTGAGCAGAATCAGTACGTCTTCAAGGTACGCCGGGATGCCAGCAAGAAGGAAATCAAGCAGGCGGTAGAACTCCTGTTTGAAGTGGCCGTAACGGACGTAAAAGTCATGAACTATGCGGGCAAGAATAAGCGTTACGGCTTGAATTCCGGTCGGCGTGCCGACTGGAAGAAAGCATACGTTCGGTTGGCGGAAGGGAGCCATATCGAGTTCCTCGAAGCTGACTGAGGCAGACGGTAGAAGATCATGTCATTGCATAAATCAAAACCGACCTCCGCGGGGCGCAGGTTCCAAATACAGGTCAAGACAGACGGCCTGCACAAAGGCAAACCGTATGGCCCGTTGCTGGACAAGAAGAGCAAGTCGGGCGGTCGAAACAACAAGGGACGCATTACCGTGCGCCACCAGGGCGGCGGTCACAAGCAGCGATACCGGATTATCGATTTCAAACGCGACAAGGACGGAATACCGGGTGTCGTCGAGCGTCTCGAGTACGATCCGAATCGCAGCGCACACATCGCGTTGATCAAATATGCCGACGGCGAGCGTCGCTACATCCTGGCGCCGAAAGGAATTCGCGAGGGTGCGCCAATCGTCAGCGGTGAAGATGCGCCGATCAAGACCGGCAATGCACTACCGCTGAAGAGCATTCCGGTCGGAACGCAGGTGCACAACGTCGAAATGAAGCCGGGCAAGGGCGGCCAGCTTATTCGCTCGGCCGGCGGCGCTGCACAACTCGCCGCGCGCGAAGGCGTGTACGCGACCTTGCGACTGCGCTCCGGGGAAATGAGAAAGATTCACGTCGATTGCCGCGCCACGATCGGCGAGGTCGGCCACGGCGAACACAATCTGCGCAAACTGGGTAAAGCCGGAGCCAAACGATGGCGCGGAGTGCGACCGACGGTTCGCGGTGTCGCCATGAATCCCGTCGATCACCCGCACGGCGGTGGTGAAGGCCGGTCCTCGGGTGGCCGGCATCCATGCACCCCGTGGGGCGTGCCGACCAAGGGTTACAAGACGCGCTCGAACAAGCGCACGGACAACATGATCGTGCGGCGGCGCAAGCGTAAATAGGAACGGATAAATGCCACGTAGCGTAAGAAAAGGCCCATTCGTCGATACACACCTCGCGAAGAAGGTCACTGAGGCCGTCAAGACGAATGACCGGCGACCGATCAAGACCTGGTCGCGACGATCGATGGTTTTGCCTGACATGGTCGGACTGACGATTGCCGTGCACAACGGGCGGCAGCATGTGCCGATCCTGATATCGGAAAACATGGTCGGCCATAAATTAGGCGAATTCGCGATTACGCGGACCTTCCGCGGTCACTCGGGTGATCGCAAGACGGCGACGTAGGCCTAAGGAGCAGGCAATGGAAGTTGCAGCAACATTACGATATGCGCGGATTTCGCCGCAGAAATGCCGGCTGATGGCCGATGCGATTCGCGGCAAAAGCGTGGACGAGGCACTCAGGACGCTGACGTTTACGCCGAAAAAAAGCGCGCGCATCGTGAAAAAGGTTCTCGAGTCAGCGATTGCCAATGCAGAGCACAATCACGGTGCCGATATCGATGAACTGAAGATTTCGCAAATCGTGGTCAATGACGCGCCGACGTTCAGGCGTTACCGCGCACGGGCCAAAGGACGCGGCACCCGCATTATCAAGCGCAACAGCCACATAACAATTCGCGTTGGCAACGAGTAGACGATATGGGACAGAAAGTACATCCGACAGGAATTCGTTTGGGAATCGTCAAGGATTGGTCTTCCAAGTGGTACGCCGATTCACACACTTTCCCGGAATACGTGCGATTCGATCACCAGGTACGTGAGTTCATAAAGAACAAGCTGAAGGACGCATCGGTGAGCCGTATTCATATTGAGCGGCCCGCGAAAAAGGCAAACATTACGATTTATACCGCACGCCCGGGGATCGTCATTGGTAAGAAAGGCGAAGATATTGAAAAACTTCGTGCCGAAGTCGCACGAATGATCGAAATGCACGTTAACGATGTGCGTATCAATATCGCCGAAGTAAGGAAGCCTGAACTGGATGCACAACTGGTTGCCGAGGGAATTGCGCAACAGCTCGAGCGGCGTGTGATGTTTCGCCGGGCTATGAAACGCGCAGTAACTAACACGATGAGAGTCGGCGCGGAGGGCATCAAGGTAAAGGTCGGCGGCCGGCTGAACGGTGCCGAAATCGCTCGCTCGGAATGGTATCGCGAAGGCCGCGTGCCATTGCATACATTTCGTGCCGACATTGACTACGGATTTGCCGAGGCGCGGACGACCTATGGCGTTATCGGCGTCAAGGTGTGGATTTTCAAGGGCGAGATTTTTGAAAAGCCCGAAGTGGAAGCTGCCGACGAAAAAGAATTGGCAGCCGGCGCCGCGCGTTAAGGAACGAGCAAAATGTTACAGCCAAAGCGAACAAAATTTCGAAAACAAATGAAAGGACGTAACCGCGGCCTGGCGATTCGCGGCAGTACGGTTGCTTTCGGCGAATTCGGCCTCAAGGCCACGGAACGGGGGCGCCTGACGGCTCGCCAGATCGAGGCGGCACGGCGCGCCATGACTCGTTACATCAAGCGTGGCGGCAAGATCTGGATTCGAGTGTTTCCTGACAAGCCGATTACCAAGAAACCCCTCGAGGTAAGGCAGGGGAAGGGCAAAGGCAATGTCGAGTACTGGGTCTGCCAGATTCAACCAGGACGTGTTCTCTATGAGATGGAAGGAGTATCGGAATCCGTCGCACGAGAAGCGTTTCGTCTGGCTGCAGCAAAGCTGCCGTTCCAGACGACGTTTGCCACCAGGCAGGTGATGTGATGAAAGCAGGCGATCTCCGGGGAATGTCGCAGGAAGATCTCGTGAAAGAGCTAATTAACCTGCGACGCGAACATTTTAATCTCCGAATGCAGCGTGCAACGGGGCAACTGGCGCGACCGCACGAGTATGGCCGTGTCAAGAAGGACATCGCGCGGGTGAAGACGATACTCGGCGAACTCGAACGGGCGAGTAAAAGCGAATGAGCGAAGAAACTGAAAAAGTAGTAGAAAAGAATCGACGCACGGTTACTGGCCGCGTCGTTAGCGACAAGATGGAAAAGACCGTTTCTGTATCTGTTGATCGACTGATCAAGCATCCGCGTTACGGCAAATACATACGTCGTACGAGCAAGGTGCTTGCGCACGATGAAAATAACGAGTGCAAGACCGGTGACCAGGTAACGATCAGCGAATGCAGGCCGAAATCAAAGCATAAGGCCTGGCAGGTAATTAATGTTGTCGAACGCGCACCCGAGCAGTAGAAGCGAGCTTCGAATATCTTGATGCAAGGTTTGAATGACGGATTAGAGCCATGATTCAGATGCAAACAGTTTTAGATGCGGCTGACAATTCCGGCGCAAGACGCGTCCAATGCATCAAGGTGCTTGGCGGTTCGAAGCGGCGTTATGCAGGGATCGGTGACGTCATCAAAGTCACCGTAAAGGATGCGATACCGCGGGGTAAGGTGAAGAAAGGCGAAATTTATAACGCAGTGGTAGTACGGACGCGAAAAGGGGTGCGACGCAAGGACGGATCATTGATTCGCTTTGATGGCAACGCGGCAGTGCTGTTGAGCCCTCGTCTGGAGCCCATAGGTACCCGGATCTTTGGCCCGGTGACGCGCGAGCTCAGAACGAACCAGTTTATGAAAATAATTTCGCTGGCACCCGAGGTGCTGTAGATGAACAAGATCAGAAAAGGCGACGAGGTCGTGGTAATTACCGGCAAGGATAAAGGCCGGCGTGGTACCGTCCTGCGGATTTTCGATGATCAGCGCGTCCTGGTCGAGGGGGCCAACGTCTCCAAGAAACACCAGAAGCCGAATCCGAACATGGGTATTCAGGGCGGCATCGTCGACCGCGAAATGCCGATCGACATTTCGAACGTCATGCTCTTCAACCCGAAGACCAAGCAGGGCGATCGGGTCGGAATTCGCGTGAACAAGGATGGCAGCAAGGAGCGATTCTTTCGCGCCTCCGGCGATGCGGTAGACATATAGGGTAAAAAAATATGTCGAGACTACAGGAACAGTACAACAAAGAATTGCACGGCGAGATCATGCAGAAGCTTGGTCTGAAGAACGTAATGCAAGTGCCGCGCATCACGAAGATTACGCTGAACATGGGCGTAGGCGAGGCCGTGGCCGACAAAAAAGTGCTGGACAATGCGATGGCGGACCTGGAAAAAATAGCTGGCCAGAAACCTCAGATTACGAGTGCAAGGAAGTCGGTCGCTACGTTCAAGATTCGTGACGGGTACAAGATCGGCTGCATGGTGACGCTGCGCAGGGAGCGCATGTACGAATTTCTCGACCGTCTCGTCAATATTGCGATTCCCCGCGTACGTGACTTTCGTGGATTGAATCCGAGGTCATTTGACCGGCAAGGAAATTACAGCATCGGCGTTTCCGAGCAGATCATATTCCCGGAAATTAATTACGACCAAATCGATGCAATCCGGGGATTGGACATCACGATTACCACCTCGGCGCGCAATCCCGAGGAAGGCCGTGCGCTGCTTGAAGCGTTCAATTTTCCGTTTAAGAAGTAATTGAGATTTAGGCACTGCATGATTCGAAATCTGTAGACGACAATTTTCAACAGTGCAGCAAGACGATTAGTAAAGAGGAAGACGAACTTGGCAAAGAAGTCGATGATTCAGCGCGAATTAAAACGCGTAAAACTGGTAAAACGTTATGCCGCGAAACGTGCCGCGCTCAAGGCAGTTATTCGTGACATGAATAAGTCCGATGAGGAGCGGAAGTCAGCGCAGGCAAAACTGAATGCTTTGCCACGCGATTCCAGTCCTTCGAGGTTGCGTACCCGTTGTGCCATTACCGGTCGACCGCATGCCGTATACAGGAAATTCGGCCTTGGCCGCAACAAGCTCAGAGAAGCCGCGATGAAGGGCGAAATTCCAGGCCTGACGAAGGCAAGTTGGTAGTCGGAGCAGAAATATGACAATGACCGATCCAATTTCCGACATGCTCACCCGCATACGCAATGGCCAGAAGGCCCGTAAAACGAGTGTTTCCATGCCGGCATCCAAGGTAAAAATCGCTGTCGCCAACGTGTTGAAAGACGAGGGATATATCACGGATTTCGAAACATCGGGCGAGGGTGCAGGAAGAACGCTAAGTGTCGAATTGAAATATTTCGAGGGTAAGCCTGTTATCGAAAAGGTAGAGCGCGTCAGCAAACCGGGGATGCGTATATATCGCGCTAAAGATGAATTGCCAAAAGTGCTGGGTGGCCTTGGTGTAGCAATTGTGTCGACCTCTTTGGGCGTCATGAGCGACCGGAAGGCACGCGAGCAAGGCATTGGCGGAGAAGTTATCTGCGTCGTTTCGTAAAGGGACGGCCTGGCGAAAGAAGCGAAACACGAATATGTCGAGAGTTGCTAAAGCACCAGTGGAATTGCCTCAGGGAGTCGAGTTCAGCCAGACGGAATCGGCTGTTTCTGTAAAAGGGTCCAATGGCACCTTATCCATGGAGTTGAACCCGGACGTCGAGCTCGAGCTGGAAGAAAATACGATTACCGTAAAGCCGCGGTCCGAATCGCGTTTCTCAACGGCGATTGCCGGTACCACGAGGGCCTTGCTGGCAAACATGGTTGAAGGCGTTACGAAGGGATTCGAAAAGAAACTCGAATTGCGGGGCATCGGATACCGCGCGTCCATGGAAGGCAAAAAACTGAATCTGGTGCTCGGCTTTTCGCATCCGATCGTTTACGAGATTCCCGAGGGAATTACGGTCGAGACGCCCAGCCAGACTGAAGTTGTCGTCAAGGGCAATGACAAACAGAAGGTGGGCCAGGTTGCAGCCGAAATTCGCCGCTTCCGGCCGCCGGAGCCATACAAGGGTAAGGGCGTTCGCTATGTCGACGAGCGCGTCGCCATCAAGGAAGCGAAGAAGAAGTAACAGGATCGATTATGAAACTCGATAAGAAGCAAAGTCGTTTACGCCGTGCAAGAAAGGCAAGAGCGAAGATCGCTGAACTTGCGGTAAATCGCTTGACGGTTCACCGAACCCCGCGCCATATCTATGCGCAGATCATTGCACCCCATGGCGGCACGGTGCTCGCGGCTGCCTCGACGCTTGAAAAAGAAGTAAGGAAAGATATGAAAAGCAGCGGCAACGTTGCTGCGGCCGCGATCGTGGGTGCCCGTATAGCCGAAAAGGCGAAGTCAGCTGGTATCGATACGGTTGCATTTGACCGATCCGGTTTTCGTTATCACGGCCGCGTCAAGGCGCTGGCCGAAGCGGCCCGCGAGGCGGGATTGAAATTTTAGACAGAGGACTACAGGCAGGCGCTTAAGTCGGCCGAACCGTAATCATGGCAAGAGTTGAACAATCGCAAAGCACCGACGACCTTCTTGAAAAACTGGTCGCCGTCAATCGAGTCGCAAAAGTCGTAAAAGGCGGGCGCCAGTTCGGCTTTACGGCGCTGACCGTGGTCGGCGACGGCAACGGACACGTTGGTTTTGGTTATGGCAAAGCACGCGAGGTTCCGGTCGCAATACAAAAAGCGATGCAGGCTGCCCGCAAGAACATGATCAAGGTCAATTTGACGAACGACACGCTGCAGTATGCGAAAAAAGGCCGGCATGGCGCGACCTATGTGTATATGCAGCCGGCTTCGGAAGGTACAGGCGTGATCGCAGGTGGGGCAATGCGTGCGGTATTCGAATGCGCCGGCGTGCGCAACGTGCTGGCGAAGAGTTACGGCTCGCGCAACCCGATCAATGTCGTACGGGCAACCATAGGCGCGCTCGAAAGCATTCGTTCACCGCGAGAAATCGCCGCCAAACGCGGCAAGAAAATCAAGGAAATAACGGCCTGAGCATTAAGAGGCCCGGGTATACAGAGATTGGAAAGATGGCAACGCCGAAACAGCTAAAAGTGACGCTCACCAAGAGCCGCCATGGCCGGCTCAAGAGCCACAAGGCTTGCATTGCCGGACTCGGCCTTCGCCGGATCCGGCAGAGCGTGACGGTTCTCGATACGCCGGAGAATCGCGGCATGATCAACAAGGTTTCCTATCTCCTGTCGGTAGAGGAAGTCTGAGATGCGTCTCAACGAAATGTCGCCCGCCAAGGGCTCGAAAAAAGCAGGCAAGCGACGCGGTCGCGGCCATTCAGCCGGGCAGGGCAAGACCTGTGGACGCGGCCAGAAGGGCCAGCATTCGCGCTCGGGCGGCTACCACAAGGTCGGCTTCGAAGGTGGCCAGATGCCGTTGCAGCGACGTCTGCCCAAGGTCGGTTTCAACTCGCGCATGGCACGCTATTCCGCCGAGCTGCGCCTGCATGAGCTGGAGCTGCCGGAGGACGAGGTCATCGACATCGAGAGCCTTAAGAAAGCGGACCTGGTGCCGGCGCATACGGTCAAAGTAAAAGTCATCAAGTCAGGCGAGATCAAGAAAGCCGTCAAGCTGCGCGGTCTCGCCGTGACCAAGGGTGCTCGAGAGGCTATTGAAGCCGCGGGCGGAACGATTGAAAACGGTAAATAATCTGGTGGAACGGCGGTCGAGACAATTCACTTCGACCGCGATTGACCACGGAGCCACATTGATATCAATGCAACAGCGACAATTTTGATTAGCGACGTGACAACTGAATTGACGGAGGCAAATTAACTTGGCGAAGCGGCTGGCAATGAGTCCAGCAGACGCTGCCAAAGCAGGCAGCAAGCTGCAGGAGCTGAAATTACGAATCCTGTTCCTCATAGGAGCATTGATCGTGTTTCGCGCTGGTACGTATATACCCGTGCCTGGCGTAGACCCGGCTGCGCTCGCCGCATTCTTCGATCAGCAGGCCGGCAACATGCTGGCCCTGTTCAACCTGTTCTCGGGTGGCGCCCTGGGTCGCTTCGGCATCTTCGCACTCGGCATCATGCCGTACATCTCGTCGTCGATCATCATGCAGATGGCGAGCATGATCGTGCCGACCCTGCAGGCGCTCCGGAAAGAAGGCGAGTCGGGCCGCCGCAAGATCATCCAGTACACGCGTTACGGTACGGTGGCGCTGTCGGCGTTCCAGTCGATTGCCGCTGCGTCATGGCTGCAAAGTCAACCCGGCGTCGTCGTCAACCCGGGTTCGGCATTCCTGATTACGGCATGTATCACGCTCGTCACCGGCACCATGTTCCTGATGTGGCTTGGCGAACAGATTACCGAGCGCGGCATCGGCAACGGAATTTCGATGATCATCCTCGCTGGCATCGTCGCGGGCCTGCCGGCCGGGGTCGCAGGTACTGCGGAACTGGTTCGCAACGGCGAGATGTCAGCGGCGACCGCGATCCTGCTGTTACTGGGTGGCATTGCCGCGACGACATTTGTGGTCTACATGGAGCGCGCGCAGCGCCGCATAACGGTGAATTACGCGAGGCGTCAGCAGGGCCGCAAGATGTATGCAGCACAGAGCACGCATCTGCCGTTCAAGATCAATATGTCAGGCGTCATACCGCCGATATTTGCGTCGAGCATCCTGATGTTTCCGGCGACCATTGCACAGTTCTTCGGTCAGTCGGCAAATCCCGGGCCGGTGCAAAGCGCTTTGCTCGTCATCGGAGCCAATCTCGGTCCCGGGCAGCCGATTTATGTGATCCTGTATGCAGCGATGATTGTATTCTTCTGCTTCTTCTACACCGCGCTGGTCTTCAACTCCAAGGATACGGCGGATAATCTGAAGCGGTCCGGCGCTTTCGTCCCGGGCATCCGGCCCGGCGCGCAGACTGCCGAATATATCGACCGGGTGCTAACGCGACTGACGTTTTGGGGTTCGATTTATATCGCCGGCGTATGTCTTCTGCCCGAAATATTCCGCATGTTCTATCCGAGCGTGCCGTTCAATTTCGGCGGAACCTCATTGTTGATCCTCGTGGTTGTCACGATGGATTTCATGTCGCAGATGCAGGCGCATGCGATGAGCCATCAGTACGAGGGCATGATGCAAAAAGCAAATCTGCGAAATTACGGACGCAGCGGAACGGTACGGTAAAGACGGCTGGAGATAGCTCATGAAAGTCAGGGCATCGGTTAGAAAAATGTGCAGAAATTGCCGGATCATCCGGCGTAATGGCGTTGTGCGCGTGATTTGTTCCGATAAGCGGCACAAGCAGCGCCAGGGTTAAGATTAAAGGAAAGATTAGAAGTGGCTCGAATAGCAGGAATCAACATTCCACTGAACAAGCACATCGTGATTGGGCTGACGGATATCTACGGCATCGGCCGCTCGCGTGCGCGGAAGATTTGTGAAGCAGCCGGGGTAAAGCCGGAAACGATCGTCAAGGACCTGGCGGAACCGGAGGTTGCCAGTTTGCGTACGGCAGTCGGCAATTTCGTCGTGGAAGGCGATCTTCGCCGCGAAACGTCGATGAACATCAAACGCCTGATGGATCTCGGCTGTTACCGCGGCATTCGCCACAGGCGCGGCCTGCCGTTACGCGGGCAGCGGACACGCACCAATGCGCGTACCAGGAAAGGTCCGAGGAGACCTATTAAGAGGTGACGAATTTGATTTGCGCCCGCCCTTCAGAGGGAGTGGAACGCGATCGGAACATTACACTTCGGGTCGCGAATTAACGCAAAGACATATTTGAAGATCAGGCGATGACTACAGGTTTTGTCATCCAACCAAGTGAATAGTTAAACGAGGAACCAATCTTGGCAGAAACACGCAAAAAGAAGGTCAAAAAGCATGTCGTCGATGCAATTGCGCATATACATGCTTCCTTCAACAACACGATTATTACGATTACCGACCGCCAGGGAAACGCACTTTCCTGGGCAACCGCCGGTGGCTGTGGTTTTCGTGGATCGCGCAAATCGACGCCGTTTGCCGCACAGGTAGCTTCAGAAAAAGCCGGACGGACGGCGCTCGAATTCGGCGTGAAGAACGTCGACGTTCGGGTCCGTGGACCAGGGCCGGGGAGGGAATCCGCAGTGCGCGCTCTCAATGCCCTGGGTTTCCGTATTCAACATATCGAGGACGTTACACCTATTCCGCACAACGGCTGCCGTCCTCCTAAGAAACGCCGTGTATAGAGACTGAAATATGGCAAGATATCTTGGACCAAAATGCAAACTGTCCCGCCGTGAAGGTACGGACCTGTTTCTGAAAAGCGGCGTGAGGCCGCTGGAAACGAAGTGCAAGCTGGAAGTGCCGCCAGGCGGTGCCGCACAGCGCCGGCCACGCCTGTCGGACTATGGCTTGCAGCTTCGTGAAAAACAGAAGCTACGTCGCATGTACGGCGTGCTGGAAAGGCAATTCCGTAACTATTACAAGAGAGCCGCCAAGCTGAAAGGATCGACGGGTGAAAACCTGCTGAGGCTTTTGGAAGGGCGTCTCGACAATGTTGTCTATCGCATGGGCTTTGCGTCAACGCGCGCGGAAGCACGTCAGCTCGTTAGCCACAAGGGCATCGAGGTAAACGGAAAGGTAGTCAATATTCCCTCTCTTCAGGTGAATGCCGGCGATGCGGTCGGTGTTCGCGATAAAGCAAAAAAACAGCTTCGCATAAAAAGCGCTTTGGAGATTGCGACCCAGGTAGGGCTGCCAGAATGGGTCGATGTAGACGCGAAGAAAATGGCAGGTACGTTGAAATCATTGCCTGATAGGGAGGACATCCTTCCTGACATCAATGAAAACCTTGTCGTCGAGCTGTACTCGAAATAGTCAGGAGTTACACCCATGCAGGAATCTGTTAACGAGTTTCTAAAACCACGTGTCGTAAAGGTCGCACCAGTCAACGACCTTCACGCGAAGGTCACGATCGAGCCATTTGAGCGCGGTTACGGCCACACGCTTGGTAACGCGTTACGCCGCATTTTACTTTCATCAATGCCCGGAGCTGCGATCACCGAAGCGGAAATTGAAGGCGTCCTCCACGAATACACCAGTATCGAAGGCGTGCAGGAAGATGTCGTCGATATCCTTTTGAATCTCAAACAGGTTGCCGTGCGCATGCATTCCCGCGACACGGCCGAGCTTAGAATTTCAAAAAGGGGCAAGGGCACGGTAACCGGTGCCGATATCCAGCTGGATCACGACGTCGAGATCATGAACCCCGACATCGTTATCGCCAATCTGACCAAGGACGGCGAATTGAACATGGTGCTGAAAGTAGAACGCGGCCGCGGCTATCGGCCGGCTACGCAACGCCCCTCATTCGAAGAGCAAACTGGGCCGATCGGTCGCCTGCAACTCGATGCGTCATTCAGCCCGGTGCATCGGGTGACCTATGACGTCGAAGCTGCTCGCGTAGAGCAGCGCACCGACCTCGATAAATTGATCATCGACATCGAGACCAACGGCACGATCGATCCGGAAGAAGCGATTCGCAGGGCCGGCAGCATTCTGAAAGATCAGCTGTCGGTGTTCGTTGATTTGCAGGGCAAGGAAGAGGGTACTGGTGCCATGGCCGAGAACCAGATCGACCCGATTTTGCTTCGCCCCGTCGACGAACTCGAACTCACCGTTCGATCTGCCAACTGCCTGAAAGCAGAAAACATCATGTACATCGGCGATCTCGTGCAGCGCACGGAAGTGGAACTTCTGAGGACGCCTAACCTCGGCAAGAAGTCACTGACTGAAATCAAGGAGGTACTGGAGGGCCACGGCCTGGGACTCGGCATGCGTCTCGATAACTGGCCGCCAGCCAGCTTGCGTCCGGAACACGAGCTTACTGTTTAAATATCGGAAGCAAACACCATGCGTCACAGAAAATCCGGCCGCAAACTCGGCCGCAGCAGTCCACATCGCAAGGCCATGTTTCGTAATATGGCGACATCGCTAGTGCGTCACGAAATGATCAAGACCACCGTGCCCAAGGCAAAAGAATTGCGCAGGGTCATGGAACCGCTGATCACGCTCGCTAAAACGGATGGTGTCGCGAATCGTCGTCTCGCATTCAATCGCCTACGTGATCAGGAAGCGGTCGGCAAGCTGTTCACTGATCTCGGACCGCGTTTTAAGGATCGTCCGGGCGGTTATCTGAGAATTTTGAAAACCGGTCCGCGACCTGGAGATGCGGCACCTATGGCAATCGTGCAACTCGTCGATGGCCCTGTGGGTGAAGAAACGGAAGTAGCGGCGGCAAAAGAATAAGCACTCAATAATAAGAATAAAGAAAAGGCGGGCCGGTGTTTAGTGCCCGCCTTTTTTCTTCCACTAAAGATCAATCCGCGCCAAACAGGATTACGCTGTTCACATAGCCGGCGGATCGCACCTATTTCTTTTTGAGCCGCGTTTTCATTGGCGATGCACTTTATCGGATCCGGCATCATTTGACATAAACGCCATCCGCTTCCGTCAATGGTTTCGCATGCCCGGATGGCGGCCCGAAAAAACTGTCCAAAAGCACCATTTGAATCCCGGAAAAGATATTTAAGTTATTGAAAGTAAATGAAAAAAGGATATGTTCGATGTGATGTGAGGGGCCTCACAGCGCAACCCGACCGATGCATCTAGAGTGAGGCGATTTCGCTGCGTCCGAGGGCAAGACGATTAGCAAGGAACGGAAACATTCCGACTGCGTTATTCTGGAGAAAGAGGCTTTCGATCCGGAAGCCGTGTTCCATGATGACATCGTCAGCGAGGAGGTGTTACCGAAGCTCAGCCTGGCAGTCGATGGCCTGACCACGCGCGTCGATGGTGATATGGAATTACCCTCCGAAGACACCGCAAACAACAAGATCATCAAGCCCTCTCAGGCTTTTCCGGAAACCAAACTCGATCCCGAGCAGCTCGAGGTGTATGGCTGGGAATCCTCCCTGTGGAAAAAGATTCGCGGATATCTCGGCTTCTGATAGCAACCCACTAAAAGTCAATCCGCGATCGACACTGTGACCTGATCGGCCGCCGGCAGGCCGGTTGCGAGCCATTTTTGCGTCTTTCCACTGTCAGGCCCTTGCTCTAGACTGCGGCCATGGATAATGACTTCAAAGAAAAAACCGTCATCATCACGGGTGGCTCGGAAGGCGTGGGTGCCGCAACGGCCCGCAGGTTTGCGCAGGCAGGCGCAAATCTCGTGCTCGTAGCGCGCGGCAAGAGAAATCTCGAACGCATGGCAGAGGAGCTGCGGCCGCTAACCCGGGTCGAGATTGTAGGCATGGATGTATCGGACAGAGATGCCTGCACCAATCTGTTCAAAAAAGCCGAGTTCGAATTCGGCGCCATTCACGTGCTGGTCAATAATGCCGGATACCATGAACGCGGGCCGTTACAGAACATTGGGATCGATGACCTCGGCAAAATGATCGAAGTCAATCTGACGGCGCCGATTGTTCTCAGTCGACTCGCCATACCCTATATCAAACGGGCGGGCGGCGGTGCGATCATCAATGTCGGATCTCTCGCCGGAAGGACTCCGGTACCTGGCTCCGCGACCTATTCCGCCAGCAAATCCGGGTTGCGCGCATTTACCAGGGCATTGGCGGAGGAACTCAGGGGGTCGGAAATCAAGGTAGCCATCGTATCGCCCGGGCCCATCGACACCGGCTTCATCATGTCGAATATTGATAATGTGTCGGATCTGACGTTTTCCCAGCCGATCAGCACTGCCGACGAAGTCGCCGGCGAAATCATGAAACTCTGTGTTAACGACAAAGCGGAACGCTCGATGCCGCCGCTCAGCGGTTTCCTGACAACCTTGACGTACCTGTTACCCGGCCTGGGCCGCTTCATGCGCCCCGTGCTCGAGAACAAAGGCAGGCGCGTCAAACGCAAGCTCAAAGCGCAGCAACGCGCGGCCCAGGAGCAGGCGAAGTGAGTTTTCAGCTGGCTCAGGTCAACGTGGCAATCGCAAAATATTCGTATGCAGACCCTCGATTTGCGGGATTCGCAGATAACCTGAATCGGATCTATGAACTGGCGGAATCGATGCCGGGTTTCGTGTGGCGTCACGTTACGGCCGACGACGACCTCGAAGCGAAACGGATATTCGGGGAACCCGATCTCGTATTCAACATGTCTGTCTGGGAGTCCCTCGAGGCATTACGACAGTTCGTATACCTGAGCGATCACGCATCGATCCTGCGGCAACGGGCCTCGTGGTTCGTGCCGCTGGACCGGCCTGTTTTTGCGCTCTGGTGGCAGCCAGCTGGTACTATTCCGACCATCGTTGAGTCAAAGCACCGGCTGGACCGCTTACACCAGGCAGGTCCGACAGAGGATGCGTTCACGTTCAGGAACTTCTTCGAGGCACCTTTTGCAGTGGAGATAGCTAATGGCTGATGAGTTACAAATGATCCCCGGCATCGGGCCCAGCATGGCCAAGGACCTGCGCGACCTGGGGATTTTCGAAATAGCGGATTTGCAGGGGCAGGACCCGGAATTGATGTACAAGCGCCTGTGTCTGATGCATGACATGCATATCGATCGTTGTGTCTTGTATGTGTTCCGCTGCGCCGTCTATTACGCCACCGAGGAGGCTCACGATCCTGAGCTACTCAAGTGGTGGAATTGGAAGGACGAAGGCGACCACGTCCACTGAGTGTCGGCAGCCAAAGTTGGCAGAAAAACTCACCGCAGACGAGGTTAGCGCCGGCCTGGATGGGCTTCCTGGCTGGTCGCTGAGTAACGGCAAGCTACGTCGCGAATTCAGGTTCGCGAATTTCAGCGAAGCATTCGGCTTCATGACCAGCGCGGCCATCGAAGCGGAAAAAATGAATCACCATCCCGAGTGGTTCAACGTCTACAACAAGGTCGTCGTCGATCTGACGACACACGACGCCGGCGGGATTACCGAACTGGACATCGAACTCGCAAAAAAAATGAACGCACTGGCGGCAGATCGCGCTTAAAGCTGCTCCCAGGTATTAAGCAGCAAACGCGTCCCGCGTCAGATTCTCGCAACCACCGGCCAGTACTCTCACGTTATCTTCGATGCGGATGCCGCCGTACGGCCGTAACCACTCAAGTCGCTCGTGGTTGACCATGGTGTGAGCCTGCGTGCCGGCGAGATTGTCGAGCAACATGTCGATCACGTACAGGCCGGGTTCAATCGTCAGGACCTGGTCGACCTCGAGTCGCCGCGTCAGGCGCAAGAACGGATGTCCGCTCGGCGGATCGACAGTCGTGCCGACGTCATCGACCTGGTGCCCTCCCACGTCGTGCACCTGGATGCCAAGCAAGTGCCCGAGGCCGTGCGGGTAGAAAGCCGCGGTCACACCTTCCTCTATCAGCGCATCCGGACTGCCGTTCGCAATGCCGATCTCCACCAGCAATTCCGCGATTTTACGGTGGCACAACAGTTGCAGGTCGGGGAACTCGACACCGGCCTTGACCTCGGATACAAGTTGCTGCTGGAGCTGATCGAAACGCTCGATAAGGTCCGCAAATTCACCCGATTCCCTGGCATAGGTCCGCGTGATATCGCTTGCGTAGCCGTTGACACCGGCGCCGGCGTCAATCAAGAAGGAACGGATTTCCGCGGGTTTTTCACGAGATTGATGCTGGTAATGGAGCACCGCGCTGTGTTCGTTCAATGCAATGATGTTGCCGTAGGGCAATTCGTTATCGGTGTGTTTGACCGCCCGACAGTAATCGAAGTGAATTTCGTATTCTGATTTACCCGCACGAAATGCCTTTTCTGCCGCAAGATGCCCCTTCACCGCGCGTCGTGATGCAGCACGCATGCATTCGAGTTCATAGGCGGTCTTCACACCGCGAGCGAAGTGCAGGAGATTGAGTGCACTGGTCGGATTGATTCGTTCGATGCCGCAGGCGTGCGCTGGATCGTCGATCTCGCCTATCAATATGCACTGGTTGCGGTCCTCGGGAAAATGCAAGGCGACGTCGTCCATCGAGTGCACCACGCGGATGTCGAACTGGTCGGCCCAGTAGCCTTGCGGATTCGCCGGCGGCATATGCCAGTAGTCTTTCTCCTGGAAATAGACCAGCACCGGTGCTTCACCCGGCGTGTGGATCACATAACAGTACGGTGTCTGGGTCAGCGGCAGCCAGCCGACGAAATGCGGGTTTGCTTTGAAGGGATAATCATAATCGTCGAGAAACACGGGCCTCGGCGCACCCGAAAAGATTACCGCGTGATTGGCGCCCGCCCGTTCGAGTGCCTGGTCATGGCGGGATTGGACCGTCTGGATATGCTCCCGGTACATCGTGCCCAGGACCGCGTCGTCGACGTAGGCTTTGTTGCTCATTCGGCCATCATAACCGGATTCAGGATGCGGCGTGAATGTCGCAAAATAGCGTCCCGAGCACCGCCACCGGAGTTTCAATCCACCCGTAAACTAGGCATCATCTACGGTTTTCCAGAGTGGCCCGGAGATATGTATGAACCGCGTCGTCATGTTGTTGCTGGGGCTAATGGCTAGCGTCACGACACATTCCCAGGGGTTTGATCGCGTGACGGGCAAGGGCTTTGCATCGCGTTCCGAGGTCATCGGCAAACAGGGCATGGTCGCTACCAGCCAGCCGCTCGCGACGCAGGTCGGCCTGGATATTCTCAAGGCGGGCGGCGGTGCCGTCGATGCTGCGATCGCGGCAAACGCGATGCTCGGGCTGGTGGAACCCACTGGTTGCGGTATCGGCGGCGACCTGTTCGCAATCGTGTGGGATGCTGAAAAAGGCGAGCTGACCGGTCTCAACGCCTCGGGCCGCTCGCCGCAATCGCTGACGTTGCAGCACTTCAGGGACTCGGGTATCGAAAGCATTCCCTATCTCGGCCCTCTGACGGTCAGCGTCCCGGGTGCCGTCGATGGCTGGTACGAGTTACACGGGCGTTACGGGCGCCTGCCGATGAGCGAACTTCTCAAGCCTGCTATCGAATACGCGGAGAACGGATTCCCGGTGACGGAATTCATCGCAGACCTGTGGGCGGAGAACGTCGAGTCGCGCAAAGATTTCCCGGGGGTGAGAGAGATCTACATGCCGGGCGGCGCAGCGCCAGAAACCGGCGACCTGTTCAAGAACCCGAACCTGGCCAACACCTACAGGAAGATCGCGGAGGGCGGCCGGGATGCATTTTATAAAGGCGAAATCGCCAGGCAAATCGACGCCTACATGGCCGAGCAAGGCGGGTTCCTCACCTATGATGACCTGGCAAAGCACACATCGGAGTGGATAACGCCGCTGTCGACGAATTACCGCGGTTACGAAGTATACGAACTGCCGCCAAATGGGCAGGGCGTCGTTGCGCTGCAGATGCTGAATATTCTCGAGGGCTACGACATACGCGGCATGGGCTTCGGCAGCGCGCAGTACCTGCATACCCTGATCGAAGCCAAGAAACTCGCGTATGAGGACCGCGCGAAATTTTATGCCGATCCGCATTTCTACAATGCGCCACTCGATATGCTGTTATCCAAGGAGTATGCGGCCGAGCGACGCAAGCTGATCTCCGCCGAGAAAGCCGCAATGACATATCCGCCCGGAGACGCAAAGCTCGAAACCGGCGACACCATCTATCTGACGGTCGCGGACAAGGACGGCAACATGATCTCGCTGATCCAGTCCAACTATGGCGACCTCGGCTCCGGCATGACGCCGGCCGAACTCGGCTTCCAGCTGCAAAATCGCGGCGCCCTGTTCAGCCTCGAGGAGGGCCACGCCAACGTCTATGAACCCGGCAAGCGGCCGTTCCACACGATTATTCCGGCGTTTGTCATGAAGGACGGCAAGCCGTGGCTCAGTTTCGGCGTGATGGGTGGTTCAATGCAGCCACAAGGGCACGCGCAGATTCTGATCAACCTGATCGACTTCGATATGAACCTGCAGGAAGCGGGCGATGCAGCGCGCATGCGTCATCGAGGCTCGTCGCAACCGACCGACGAAGTAATGACTGATGGTGGCACCGTTTATCTTGAGAGCGCTATACCGGAGAACGTTCGCGGGGAACTAAGGGCCATGGGCCACAAGGTCGCGGACGGACGTATCAGCTACGGAGGCTACCAGGCAATCCTCAGGAACGATATACAGGGTGTTTACTACGGGGCTTCCGAATCTCGCAAGGACGGGCAGGCGGCCGGATACTAAGCCCGAATGATTCACGAGTGACGGCCCCAGAAAAAACTTTTCGATGAAAAAGACTTTTGAGCAAATGTCGATCGGCGATAGGCGCCCTAGGTCCAGGCCTGCCGGGCTGCCGCTTCCTGTGCCGGTACATCTCGTACGATCCTGCTCGACCCGTAGGGTCTACTATGAGTCTCGCACGATCGTACGAGCTGCACTCGGCACCGAAACCGACATTCCCGGCCACTCACGAAACATTCGAGCTCTATGACCCAGGATATTTACCTTACCGGCATCACGACGACCGGCACACCGCACATCGGCAACTATGTCGGCGCTATCCGCCCGGGCATTGTCGCGAGCAAGGATCCGACCAAGAAGAATTACTATTTTCTTGCCGACTATCATGCGCTCGCAAAGGCCGAAGACCCCGATCGCGTTCACCGGTCGTCCCTCGAGATCGCCGCCGCATGGCTGGCACTGGGACTGGATACGGAAAATGCCGTTTTCTACCGGCAATCGGACATCGACGAGATCCTGCACCTGACCTGGATTCTGACCAGCGCCACCGCCAAAGGCCTGATGAACCGCGCCCACTCCTACAAAGCCATGGTGCAGGCCAACGAGGAAAGCGGTAACAAGGATCCCGACAAGGGCATCATGATGGCGCTGTACAGTTATCCGATATTAATGGCTGCCGACATCCTGATGTTCAAGTCCACCAAGGTCCCGGTCGGTCGCGATCAGAAGCAGCACGTCGAGATGACGCGCGATATCGCACAACGGTTCAACCATCGTTATGGCGACATCCTGGTGATTCCCGAGGCGGTCATCAGTGAGGATACCGCAGTGCTGGCCGGACTCGACGGGCGCAAGATGAGCAAGAGCTACAACAACGTCATCCCGCTGTTTGCCGATGAAAAGACGCTGCGCAAGCTCATCATGAAAATCAAGACCAATAGCCTGGAGCCGGGTGAACCGAAAGACACGGAAGGATCGACGCTCTACGACATCTACAAGGCATTCGCAACCCCGGGCGAAATCAAGGAAATCGAAAAACGTTACGCCGACGGCATCGCCTGGGGCGAGATGAAACAGCTGTTGTTCGAGTACATCAATGAACACATCAAGCCGGCACGCCAGGAATACCAGCGCCTGCTCGATGACCCGGCCATTGTAGAAAACGAACTGCAAAGAGGTGCCGAAAGAGCAAGGGAAGTATCAGTCCCCTATCTTGCAGAAATCCGTGAGGCGATCGGCATCAGGAAACTCGGTTGAGCCGATGGAAAAAGTCAGGCTCGAAGAGAAATTCAAGAAATTCGATGACCTCTGGTCGCCGAAACTCGTCGGTGAGCTGAACGAAAACTACATCAAGCTCGCCAAGGGACAGGGCGAACTCGGCTGGCACACCCACGACAATGAGGACGAGTTCTTCCTGGTTGTCAGTGGCCACCTCGACATCCACCTGCGCGACAGGGTCGTAGCTCTCGATCCCGGCGAGTTTTTCGTCGTCCCCAAAGGAGTAGAACATCGTCCGGTCGCGGAACGTGGCGCGGAAATCCTCCTGATCGAACCGAAGCAGACCCTGCACACCGGCACCCGGAGGACCGACCAGACAGTCGATATCGAAGATCAAGCCTGGATCTGAGGCCAGTGGGCGAATTTTAAGGGGTCATGTCGTTCGATCTCGCAGAAGTGCTGCCCCTGCTTTTACCCCGCGCCATCGCGTGGGCAGAAGAGCGATCCAGTGAGATTCTGTCCGAAGGCATCGCGCTATCCGCTGAGGGCCTGCAAATAGCGCGAGCCGTTGGCGTCAGGTGTCCAGAGCGTATTCGAATCAGCACGGTTGCAGAACTGCCGTTACCAGATGATCCGGAATTGCAGTATGCAGCCTTGCAAAGCGGATTGTTGGGGCCCGGCATGGTCGGATTGACTCTCGGCTACGGAATATTCGTCTGCCGCGGCCAGCAATCGGACAGACTGCTATCGCACGAATGTCGGCACGTGCATCAATACGAAATTGCAGGCTCGATTGAGGATTACCTTCCGCAATACTTAGATCAAATCGCACGGTTTGGCTATCATGATGCTCCGTTTGAAGTCGACGCAAGAAATCACGAGCGTGAAGATGGCGAGTGAACCGATGCAGACGGCGATCGAGGCATTGGGTAGTCGTTTGGACTCGCAGCCGGGCACATATGCCCTGATTCTCGGTCTGCGGGATGCCGCCGAGCTGCGGATCGGTTGCATCGGTCGAATCCACTTCGACTCTCCTTTCTACCTGTATTTCGGTAGCGCTTTCGGTCCGGGTGGTTTGCGTGCGCGTGTCAGGCATCACCTGAACCCATTGCATCGAGCGCACTGGCACATCGATTACCTTCGACAAGCGGCACAGGTGCTCGATGTCTGGTATACGACGTATACAACACGATTGGAATGCACCTGGGCGAACGCGGCTTTGGCGATTCGCGATACTTCGCAAATCCGCAAATTCGGCTCATCGGATTGTCGTTGCCAGTCGCATTTACTCGCGGCGAAAAACCGCCCGCAGCTGCATATTTTTCAAAGCCGATTCAATGAGATTCAGCCCGACGGCGTGCGGATCCGGCGAATCCGGGTGATCGGCAAGCCATGTCGGCGGGGCCCTGTGACTTCTGATCGTTCTTGCTGGCGATGACGACGCTGACAGCTGTTAAAGCCGATATCACGACACTCGAGGTCGACGCCATCGTAAATGCGGCAAATTCGTCCCTGCTCGGTGGGGGAGGTGTCGACGGTGCAATCCATCGGGCTGCCGGACCGGAACTCCTCGCCGAATGTAAGCTTTTGGGCGGATGTCCGACGGGGGAAGCCAGGCTAACCGGAGGCCATCGGCTGCCGGCGTCGTATGTTATCCATACCGTGGGTCCTGTATGGAAGGATGGTGATTCCGGTGAGCCGGAGCTCCTCTCGTCGTGCTATCGCTCTGCTCTGGAACTGGCGGCGAAAAATACAATCAAATCCATCGCCTTCCCGAGCATCAGTACCGGAGTTTATGGCTACCCTGTCTCGTCGGCCGCGCGTATTGCCGTTTCGACGACGCAGAAATACCTGGATGCACATCCCGATCAATTCGACGCAATCACCTTTTGTTGCTTTTCTGCCGAAGACCGCGAGGTTTACCAGCAAATACTGGACGACCTTGCGGCTTGAGTAAATTTGTCTTTCGTTACAGCTGAATGCCGAAAATCCTCTTTGTTTGCAGTGAGAACCGGTTGCGCAGTCCGACAGCGGAGACCGTATTTTCGAGATTCGAGGGCGTCGAAGCGATTGGCGCGGGAACCAATCCCAATGCCGCGACGCCGGTGACGGTGGAACTCATAGAATGGGCTGATGTGATTCTGGTGATGGAGGATGCACACAAAAACAAGCTGATGAGGAATTTTCCTCAACAGCTGGAGAACAAAAAGATCGGCGTCCTCGGGTTAGCAGACATTTATGACTACATGGAGCCGGTGCTGGTACAACTGTTGAAGGAAAAAGTCCCGAGTTATGTGCGACTACCGGAATAGATGCGCGGCATCCTGGTAAAGGCAGAACTGCCGGCCGGATCTCATTGAACAGGTAACGTGAAACATGGCGGAAGAGCGCAAAAAATCGGTATTACCCTTATGGGCCATTATTCTGGATCTAATCGGAACACCGGGTCTCGTCGTCGGGGTCCTTTAAACCGAAGCAAACGTGGGACCGCGAGTCGCGGCGGGCGGATCATTCGCGATATGATCGACGCGCCGGTTTTCCCGG
>JBFFKF010000033.1:0-24031 GCA_041555515.1 Woeseiaceae bacterium | reverse complement strand
GCCAAAGCACAGGGCCTGGTCGGCGAAGCCAACACGGGCTACCTGGCAGCGGTGCAAACGCCGGCGAGCGCCGAAGTTCGCGCGCTCATTGCGGACGTCAATGCAAAGCGAAAGGAGCAATTCGAGCAAACCGCGCAGAATACCGGCACCACGGTCGCACAGGTTGCCAATCGCTTCTACGAACTCGCGGTACAGAAGACTGCGCCGGGGCATTATTACCAGGACCGCAACGGCCGCTGGCAAAAGAAGTAGACACAAACGATTTGCAGAAGCGGCCTTAGCCAGGATAAACGGAGATAAAGGGGACCGAAGCGGCTTTTTGGTGCTCGGTTCGACCCTTTTTCGTTATATTGCAAGTTTCCACCAACGAAACTGACAGGTGGCTTGCCGTGAATCGCCTCCCCCTTTCACTTGCATTGTTGATCTTGCTCTTTAGCTCCGGCGCACATGCCCAGCAGCAAGACAATTACGACTATTTCTCTGCCAATCGCCTGCTGATCAGGAACGGCTTGCAGGCAGTGCTCATGTGCAACGGACTGTTCACCAGTAAGCGGTCACTGGACCAGGTGCTGCAGCAGGAACTCGCTTACATGGCGTCCCCGAGGCTCGGCGTTGCCGGCAAGATGAACGAAGATTACATCATCGACGCGGACCGGCGAGCCGTCGCGATCGGCGGGCCCGGAAGCGGACCGACGGTTCGCGCAGCGTTCCGGGAAGGCATCGGCTGCGTGGTGATGGCGCCGGATCAATCGTTTGCTGACATCGATTCGCTGCCGGCGCTGGACCTGCCCTACCCCGAAATGGATGCTGCGACGGCGCCCTGGCCAAATGGCGACCTGGTCAAACAGAAACCACTGGCGCCGAATGTCGATGCGCAGGCCCTCCAGGCCGCCTCCGACTGGGCCTTCGACAGGGATACCCCGGAGCAGGACACGCTGAGCCTGATAGTCGTCTACAAGGGCGACATCATTCACGAGCGTTATGCCGACGGCATCGATATGACGACACGCACGCGGACCTGGTCCACCGCAAAGAGTATTGCCGTAACGCTGATCGGCATGCTCGTCGACCAGGGCAAACTGCAACTCGATGCGCCGCTCGGCTTCGCTTGGGAACCCCGGATTGAAAACCCGCAATACGATCCGCGTAATGCAATCACGTTGCGCCATGTGTTGAACATGTCGAGCGGTTTGTATCCGGTCGACAGCTTCAATATGGAATATGCCACGGGCTCCGGACTTGCATACTGGGTAGGCGCCAGTTCCATACGCGGCATGCGCAATCGGGGTCTGGTCCGCGAACCGGGTACATTCTGGGATTACGAGAATTACGACACGCTGCTCGGCGTGTATGCGATGAAGCAAGCACTGGGCAGCGACAAGGCATACCAGGAGTTCCCACGCCGTGCGCTGCTGGACAGGATCGGCATGCGCAACACGCTGGTCAGCGCCGACCGCTTTCATGATTTCATCCTGTCGAGCCAGGTGTACACGAATGCCAGAGACCTCGCGCGTTTCGGCTTGCTGTATCAACAGAACGGTGTCTGGGACGGCCAGCGCCTCCTGTCCGAGGACTGGATCGAATTCGTGCGCACGCCGGCGCCGGCAACAAAGGAGCGAGGCAACTTTTACGGCGGCCAGTTCTGGCTCGTGCCGGACGATCGGAAGGATGTGCCGAAAAACGCCTACTCGACCGCCGGCAATCGGGGCCAGTACGTTATCGTCGTGCCGACGCACGATCTCGTTATCGTGCGCAGAGGATTGGACTACGGCAAGCAGGGATTCAATCGCTGGGATTTGACCCGCGAAGTGCTCAAGGCATTCGAAGCCGTAGCCGAGATCAGCCGCTAGTCCGAAAAATCACAATTTGTCATTCGGCCGACGCGAGACGGCTGTAGCGCGGAATCTGCGCACATTCTGGTGCTATCCTTTGCAGATAAAGGAACATACAAGGCGGCACCGTGGATTTTGATCTGCTGCAAGGATTCTATCTTCGAGACCTGCTCGTCATTCCCCCCAAGGGGGAAATCAGCGGCGGCGCAGTGACCGCCCAGCTGCCGCCGGAATCCATGGAAGTCCTGCTGTGCCTCGCGTCGCACGCGGGCGAGCTCGTCACGCGCGAAACGCTGATGGACACGGCCTGGGGAGAGGGCCGGGGCAGCCGGGAAGCGCTCGAGCGCGCGGTCAGCGAAATCCGCCAGGCGCTGGAGGATTCACCCGATGACCCGCAGTTTATTCAGACCCTGCCGACCCGCGGCTACCGCCTGATCGTCGAGCCGGTCCCGCAATCAGCTCTTGCATCCTCAGCCGCCCTTAAATCGTCAGGGCGCGTGAAAGTGGAAGACCTGGGTCTGTTCGAGAATCTCAAACGGCGCGGCGTGCTGGAAACCGCGGTCGCTTACCTGATCGTTGGCTGGCTGATCATCCAGGTCGCAGACATCGTTTTTGAACAACTCCTGCTACCGCCCTGGGCCGGCACCTTTGTAACAGTGCTCGTCATCGCCGGTTTTCCGATTGCAATCGCCCTCTCCTGGTTCCTCGAGTTCCGCGACGGCCGTGCAGTATTGGACGATCTGTCACCGAAGGACGCCAGGCGCAGGCAGTTCAGCAGGACCTATCTCTCGGTGATCGGCGCAATGGCAATCGCCGCTATCGCCGTATTCATATACGACCGGAACATCGGCCTACCCGAGGCGCCTGTTGCAGAAACAATTGCGCCCATCGAGCAGGGCGTCCTGCCACCGATACTGGATAACACGATCGCCGTACTGCCCTTCATGAATGTCGACGGCAGCGAGGAGACCGAAGTGTTCGCGAACGGGCTCGTCGATGATGTCATTACGCGATTGTCACGGGTCCCGGGGCTGCTCGTCGCATCACGCGGCGACGCGTTCACGTTAGATCCGAATTCTCCGTCTCAAAAGGTTCGCGAGCGACTGCGCGTGGCCCGTTACATCGAGGGCAGCGTGCAACTCGCTGGTGATGAGATGCGCATCATCATGCAGTTAATTGATTCGGAAACCGGCTTTCACATCCTGTCGCGCAGTTTTGATCGAGCAGTTGAAGATTTCTTCGATATTCGCGACGAAATTACCGAATTGACGGTTGCGAACGTACGAGTGACTTTGCCGCCGGAAACGCAGGCAGAATCTTTCATCTCGGCAACGGATCCGAGTCTGGACGCCTACGTGCTTTATCGCCGTGGCGTGGACCAGTCGAGGCGCCCGAAACTCATCGACTCGCTACAGGCCGCGATCGACTGGTTCGACGCTGCGCTCGCGATCGATCAGGACTATGCCGCGGCGCATGCAGGTAAGTGTGCAATTTTTGTTGACGCCTATGTCGAAGTCTTGGACCCCGCTTACATCGATAAAGCACATACATCCTGCAGTAATGCGCTGACTCTGAATCCCAATCTGGATGTCGTGCATACGGCATTGGGCGATCTCTATTTTGAGATCGGTGAATATGACGACGCTGAAACTGCGTATCTCAAGGCTCTGGAAATCATCCCGAACGGTGTCGACGCATTGATCGGACTCGGTAACACCTACATGATGTTGCAAGACCCTGAAGCAGCAGAAGCGCGATATCGACAGGCAATCGGACAGCACCCTGGCGACTGGTCGGCCTACAACATGCTCGGTTACTTTCTTTTCGACTCCGGACGATTCGAAGAGGCTGCGCAGGAATACAGGCGCGTTGTTACGCTGGATAACACCAACATGATCGGTTATTTGAATCTCGGCACCGCCAGGATGCTCATGGGCGATTTTTCCACCGCGCTGCTGGATCTGCAAAGTGCCAATGAAATCCAGCCGCATTCAACTACTTACAGCAATCTTGGGCTAGCCCACTATTACCTGGGATATTTAGACGAAGCGATAGCAAGCCATCGCAAAGCGGTCGAACTCGCGCCCAAGGATACCCTGGTCTGGTCGAATCTCGGAGACGCGCTCTGGATCTCGGGTCAAGTCGACGAGGCGCGCACGGCATTCGAAATGGCAGAAAACCTTGCAATAACTGCGCTCCAGGTCAATCCGAATGATCCCAACAATCAGATGGACCTCGCGTGGATCAGCGCCATGCTCGGAAAGTACGACGTCGCGCGAAAATTCATTGGCCAGGCCCGCAGCCAGGCGTGGGACAACCCTCACGTCCACTACATCGAAGCCCTGATCCTTCTGCGCATTGGCGAAACCGAGTCGGCAATGTCGGCACTCGAGCTCGCCGCGGACAAGGGTTATCCGCTACAAGTGATCGCTGCCGAACCACATTTGGCTTCAGTTCGCGAGAACCGGCGATTCAGGACAATCGTGGATCGCATATAGGAAAAAAACTGTACATATGTTCCAAAGAAGCTATGCTTACTATCGCGCCATCACTGCTTAAAAAAAATTAGCTCATAATCATGGCGCGGCATGGAACCATTCGGTTCTGGAGGAGAACAATGCAAAGAATAATTTGGATACTCCTTGCCACAATCATAATCGGCGGTTGCGATGGAACATTCCGAACACGAACTTTCGTTAGTTCGGTTTGTGGCGGAGAGGTTACTGGATTCACTGCGACTGCAATTCTTTATGCCGACTCCAAGCTCGTCGTGATTCCGATTTCGGAGATCCGTCCAAACACGGAGTGGCGATTTATTCTCGAGCCGAGACTCCTCAGAAGCTCGAAGAGTACCGAAGATTTCAAGGACAAAGTTGTTACGATCACAGGCAAACGCGCGGAAGATGCGTGGATCAATTCGGCTGGGACCGGAGCCGGCGGTGCGATAACCGGGACCTTCAATAGCGCTACGGATCATATGCTGAGAGCGTGTGTCAATATTCCAGTGAACACCGCGGAAGATACCGAATACCAATATATGGTTGCCGTCGATGACATCGGTGACCTGGATCCTCGTGCGAAAGTCAAACGCTAGATCGTGCCCGCTTATTTTGAGCGGTCGCGGCGGCTTTATGATTCGAATCTACTAATAAGCAATCGCATAGCAATCGCGTCGCGGATCACCAGCCGCGATGCGATTGCCTGTCTGCGGATCGAGCATTACCGCGGTCGCGCAGCCTGAAATCCTGAACGGCGGAACAACGTTGACCTCGTGACCACGCCTCCGCATCTCGTCGATCACCTCATCGCCGATATTTGATTCGATATTGATGCGATTGAATCCCGTGCTGTGTGGCCAGAAAGACATGTAAAAGTGCAGCGTCTGCACGCGCGGCCATTCGATGGCTGCGTGCAGGTTGGGATACCAGGCGTCTGCGAACTCGATGACGTTTAGCAGCGTCTGCAGGATCGTCTGTTCCTGGTTGTCGCCACCCGGGGTGCCGATCGCGAGCAACGGTTCGCCGTTACGCATCACGATGCTCGGCGTCAGGGTATAGCGCGGGCGTGATCGCGGGCGAAGCTGCGCTGCTTTCGTTTGGTCGAGCCAGAACTGCTCGCCGCGCACGCTCATGCCGATCCCGGTAGCTCCCAGGATCACCGCGCCACCGATCCAGCCACCGCTCGGCGTGCTGTCAAACACGTTGCCGTCCTTGTCGATGATCGCTACGTGTGACGTGTCCTTCAGGGATTGCGGATGATCGACGAATGCGGCGGAAAGTTCGGGTTGCGCCTCCTCCTGCCCGGCGGTCCAGAAGGCCCAGCTGTCGACCGACGGATCGAACGGCAGCGGATCGCCGGCAACGAACGAGGTCGACGCACGATTGATGTCGATTTCGGCCGCACGTTGTCGTGCATATTCCTTGGACAAGAGGCCTTCGGCAGGGACAGCGACGAAATTCGGGTCCGCGTAGTAGCTGTCACGATCGGCATAGGCGAGTTTCAGGGACTCGACCAGGAGATGCACGTAGTCGGGGCTATTGTGGCCCATCGCCTGAAGATCGAAGGTCTCGAGGATATTCAGCGCCTGCAACAGCATCGGCCCCTGGCTGTTGAACGGCTGCTTGTAAACGGTGTAGCCGCGGTAATTCGTCATCGCCGGCTCTTCGATGCGCGCGTAGAACTCGGCGAAATCCGCCAGGTCGAAGCCGGAACCGTGTTCCTGCAGATAGGCGACCATCTCCTCGGCGATATCGCCTGCGTAGAAACGATCGCGCGCGGCGACGATGGCCGCTTCCCTGCCCTCGCCCGCGTGCGCTCGTTCCGTTTCCACCATGCGCCTGTAGGTATTGGCGAGTCCGGGCAGTTTGATGGTCTCTC
The DNA here is from genome assembly GCA_041555515.1 of Woeseiaceae bacterium. Taxonomy (GTDB): domain Bacteria; phylum Pseudomonadota; class Gammaproteobacteria; order Steroidobacterales; family Woeseiaceae; genus SZUA-117. The sequence continues at coordinate 17,822 of JBFFKF010000033.1, read as the reverse complement.
CGGCCCGATAAAAGGACCCGTCCGGCTTCAGCCAGGTGCGCCGGTTGTCCGGCCACTCATTGATAAAGTCGATTTCTCGCCGAATCGAGTTGGCAGTCCTGTCGCGCATCGGGAATCCCTGTTCCGCGTACTCGATCGCGCGCTTTGCTACCTGTTCGAATGACATGCTTCCCCAGCGTTCGAGCACGGTGAGTGCAGCATGCATGGCGCCGGGCACCACAGCCGGGTCGAGGCCCTTGCCTTCGAGTGTTTTGCCGTTGCGCAGGTAATCATCGATGCTGGCCGACGCGGCGGCCCATCCCTGGCCTGCAATCGATGTAACTTTCTTCTCGCTTTGCGGATAAACGAGGATCAAAGCCTCGCCGCCGATGCCGTAAAGGTCCTGCTCCACGGTGCCGCCGACCAGCAATGCGGCCACGCCCGCATCGAATGCGTTACCGCCTTGCTGCAGGATCTCGAGTGCCGCCGCGGTGGTCAGCGGATGACCGGCGGAAACTCCCGCATTTCGGCCCATGACAGGTGGTCGCAGCGGCCCTTGCACAGGCATGGAAGAAGGCTCTGCAACGCCTGCCGGCCGGACCGCACAGGAGGCCAATCCGGCAAGCACCAGGAAAACAGGCAATAAATGAACCAGTGCCGCGAACTGGCTTGTTTTCCTTTTCATCGGCTTACTGGAAATTCCCGCTTTGTCATGTTGTTGGGACGGATAGTGTCCTGCCGCACGAGTCGTTCTGCAAGCCTTTGATTTCTGCTACATTGAGCAGCTCTACTGAGTAGCGCTGGGGTAGGAATGCCGAACCTGTTCGGGGAACTCAAGCGCCGAAACGTCTTCCGCGTCGGCGTTGCTTACCTGATTGCCGCCTGGCTGGTGCTGCAGGTGCTCGATCTCGTGCTCGAAAATATCGATGCACCGGCGTGGATCATGCGTTTGGCCATGATCCTCATCGCCCTCGGTTTCCCGCTCGTGCTCGGCTTCGCCTGGGCGTTCGAACTGACGCCTGAGGGCGTCAAACGCGAAAAGCATGTCGACAGATCCAAGTCGATTACCGCGCATACCGGGCGCAGGCTCGATCGTCTGATCACCGTTATATTGATCATCGCGGTCGGCGTCTTGCTGACGGACAGGTTCCTGCACAGATCCAGCAGTGAGGGGGAGCCGGCCAGACCAGTTGCCAGCGCTGAACCGCGTTCCGACGGGTCGCGGCGCTCGATCGCAGTGCTGCCGTTCGCGAATCGCAGCAACGCCGCAGACGATGTTTTTTTCGTCGACGGCATCCACGACGACATACTTACCCACCTTGCGAAAATATCGTCGCTCAAGGTCATCTCGCGTACGTCCGTGATGCGGTACCGCGATACACAGAAGCCGATTCGTGAAATCGGCGACGAGCTCGACGTCGCGACGATCATGGAAGGCAGCGTGCAACGGGCCGGGGACCGGGTTCGCATAAACGTGCAGCTAATCGACGCCGAAACCGACGAACACCTGTGGGCGGAGATTTATGACCGTGCATTGACGGCATCCAACATCTTCGACATACAGACGGAAATGTCGAAAGCCATCGCCGGTGAACTGCGCGCCAACCTGACCAGCGATGAGGAACAGCGCCTGGCACAGAAGCCGACCGAAAATCTCGAAGCCTATGAGGCTTATCTACTCGGCCGGCAACTCCTGGCGACGAGATCGGTGCAATCCATCGCCGATGCCAAAGCCTGGTTTCTCAAGGCGATTAACCTGGATCCGGACTTTGCGCTGGCCTATGTGGGTGTTTCCGACAGCATTCAGTTGCAGGTAGATTATGGGGGCTGGTCACCCAGGGTAGCGGCACGCGAGGCAAAGCCCTATGTCGACAGGGCGCTCGAACTCGAGCCCGACCTGGGCGAAGCACACGTATCCTTTGCCAGCATGCTCGAATACGCCGGCGACTTCGATGCGGCCGAAGCAGCATATCTTCATGGGCTGGATCTCGCGCCGAATTACGCGCAAGGCCACATGTGGTATGGGCTGTTTCAGCAACTCATCCGCGGTCAGCCCTACAAAGCCCTGGCGCGTTTTCAGCGTGCCGCCGTCCACGATCCTCTTTACGTCATCAACCTGGGAAATGTATCTACAGGTTTGCGGGCAGTTGGGAGATTCGATGAATCCAGGGCGGTACTCGAAAAAATGCGCGACATCGATCCGCGCCATCCTCGAGCATACAGTTTTACCGCATACGATAAGTGGATGGTTCAGGGCCAACTCGACCTGGCACATGATGCACTGTCCAGGGCCATGGCAGTTGATCCTGACGATCCAGGAATTAGGGTCGAAATGGCGCAACTGTATATGGATCTCAATGATGACGAGACCGCCAGCTGCTGGCTCGACATGGCAACCGTACTCAACCCGGATGCCAGCTACATCATTGACGAGCGCGCAATCCTCAGCGCAATACAAAACGACAGGGACGCCGCGGCAGATCTTGTGCAGCGCGGTCTGCAAGAAATCCACATCCCGTATTGGAGGTCCCTGAGCTTGGCGATTCTCAAGGGTTATTTTTTAAATGAAGGTCGTCCAAACGACGCGCTGGAACTGTACCGGGCGGTATTTCCTGAATTGTTCGGCGAGGCATCCATAAATATTCATCGCATGAATGCTGCAGCAGCCGTTGACGTGGCTGACATATTACTCGCCATGAATCAGCCTGACCGCGCATACCAGCTTTTGTCGGAAGTCGATGCGTTGCTAAAGGATGTGCCGCGATTGGGTGAATTTGGTCATATGATCACGGACGTGCGCATCGCTACGCTGCGCGGTGACACGAATCTTGCGCTCGAAATGTTGCAACAGGCCGTTGAGGAAGGCTGGCGCTTCCGCTGGCGCTACTTCATGGAAGTCAACAACGTACTTGAACCGCTGCGGTCCTCGCGCAAATTCGAATCGATCTACCAGCAGATATCAGCCGACATGGCCGCCCAGCTCGAACGCGTCCGCGCCAGGGAAACCCTGGAAACTACCTGCTCCCCTGAGAGCATCTGAAGCCGCATTCTGCTTCTCTTTGTCGATCGTTTTCCGCAGCAAACAGCACTCGTATCGGGGTCTGCAGCGTGCGGGCCGGAATTGCGGTTTATCGCTTCCCGCCCGCAAGAGTGCTAGTTTTGCAGCCACCATCCCGGCCTTGCGGCCGCTGAAGGAGCCATCCGATGAAAGACAGGGAATTCGGCTTTGCCACCCGCACCGTGCATGCGGGCTGCCGACCTGATCCCGCTACCGGCGCGCGCGCGCTGCCGATTTACCAGACAACCAGCTATGTCTTCGAGGATACCGAAGCGGCGGCGTCCTATTTCAACCTGCAGGAGTATGGCAACACTTATTCCCGCATCATGAATCCCACGGTCGCCGCGTTCGAGGAACGCATCGCAAACCTGGACGGGGGCGCCGGCTCGGTTGCCTTTGCCAGCGGGCTCGCGGCCCAGTCGGCAGCTTTTTTTACTTTATTGCGGCCGGGCGATCACGTGGTCGCATCATCCGCGCTGTATGGCGGCACGATCACCCAGCTCAAGCACTTTCTCGGCAAACTGTCGGTCGATCTCGATTTCGTCGATCCCGACGACCTCAATGCATGGCGCGCCGCCATGCGCGACGAGACCAAGATACTGTTTGCCGAGACCATCGGTAATCCCGGCGGTAACGTGCTCGACATCGAAGCGGTCGCGAGAATCGCACACGAGCATGAGTGCCCATTGATGATCGATAACACTTTCGCCACGCCGTACCTGTGCCGGCCGCTGGAATGGGGCGCGGACATCGTGGTGTACTCGGCGACCAAGTTCCTCGGCGGCCACGGCACGAGCCTTGGCGGGGTTGTGGTCGAAAGCGGCGAGTTCAACTGGTCGAACGGACGTTTCCCGGTCATCGCGGACCCGTCGCCGGCCTATCACGGGCTCGCGTTTCACGACACCTTTGGCATGTATGGCTATCTCATGAAGTTGCGCGCCGAAACGCTGCGCGACCTCGGTGCGGCATTGAGCCCGTTCAATGCGTTTCTGCTCGCGCAGGGCGTCGAGACGCTGCCCTTGCGCATGCGGCAGCATGTTGCCAACGCACAGGCAGTGGCCGAGTTCCTGGAGAGGTATCCCGGTATCACCCGGGTCAGTTATCCGGGTCTGAAAAAGAATCCACACCACAAGCTCGCGCAAAAGTATCTGCCGAATGGCGCGGGTGCCGTATTTTGTTTCGACTTGCCCGGCGGCCGCGAACAAGGGCTGAGGTTCATCGAGTCGTTGTCGCTGTTCTCGCACCTGGCGAATGTGGGCGATGCGAAGAGCCTGGTCATCCACCCGGCATCCACCACACATCGGCAATTAAGTGATCAGGAATTGATCGATGCCGGCATCGGGCCGAGTACCATTCGCTTGTCCATCGGTATCGAGGACGTCGATGACCTGATATGGGACCTGCAACAAGGACTGAATGCATTGGAGGGAGCGTCGTGAACCTCGAGAAATACCAGGATCCCGATATCATTCGCAAGGTACTGACGTGGCGGAATGTCGCCATCGTCGGCTTGTCCGCCAATGAATTGCGTGCCAGTAATTTTGTCGGCCGTTACCTGCAGATCCGCGGCTACAACGTCATTCCCGTCAATCCGCGCGAATCGATTATCCTCGGCGAAACATGCTATGCCTCCCTTGCCGAGGTCCCGGAACCGGTCGATACGGTGGACGTATTTCGCCAGCCGGAGGCGGCGCCGGCCATCGCCAGGGAGGCTGTGGCAATCGGTGCCAAGTGCCTGTGGATGCAGTTCGGCGTGATCAGTGAGGAGGCCGCCGCAATTGCAGAGGCCGGCGGCCTCGACGTCGTCATGGACAAGTGCATGAAGGTCGAACATGCGCGATACATGGGCCGCATGCACTGGCTTGGTTTCAACACGGGGCGCATTACGGCCGTGCGCGGGCTGCCGACCTGAGCGCTGTCGAGGCTGCTGAGATCAATTTATTTTTTTAATGCGCTGCACATATGCTGGAGCCGCACTATACTTTGAAGGGCCAGTCGAATTAAGGAGACGAGACCAATGGCAGAACAAAACGCCGGCGCCGACAACGGCGTCAACGTCCAGGCATTGCTCGACGCCAAAGAGGCGCTCGCGGATAACGCCGATGCAGCGTTGTTCAAATGGCGTGCCAGCTGTGAATGGCTGAACGGTACCCATGCCAAATCTTCGGTGGAGGGCTTCTACGGCCTCGGCGAGGAGCACAGGCACAAATCCGCATTCAAGTACGAATCCGATCACCCGCTGGTGTTTGCGGCCGAAGACAATGCGGCAACACCGGTCGAAATCATCCTGTGTGGACTTGCCGGCTGCCTGACCGCCGGCGTCGCTTCCGTGGCTCAGAACCGTGACATTCAACTGAAATCCGTCAAGGCAACACTCGAGGCGCCGATGAATATCCAGGGAATCCTCGGCTGTGACGAGGACGTGCGCAACGGTTTCGAGAACATCACGGTTAACTACGAAATCGATGCCGATGCTTCGCAGGAAGACATCGAAGCACTGGTTGCACAATCCCAGAAACGCTCGGCCGTATTCGACATCGTCACCAACCCGACGAACGTTACGGTGAATGCGACGAAGGTTTAATGCCGCCCCGCAGCAACGGAAATTCTGCCCGCAACACAGATGTAGTCGTAATCGGGGCCGGCCACGCCGGCCTCTCTTTTAGCCATTGCCTGGCCGAGAGTTCCATCGATCACATCATCCTCGAGAGAGGTGAGATCGCAAACTCCTGGCGGCATGAGCGATGGGACTCACTCACCCTGTTGACCCCGAACTGGCAGTGCAAGGTACCGGGCTGCAGTTACTCGGGTGACGATCCCGACGGTTTCATGGCCGTACCGGAACTGATCGACTTCATCGACGAATATGCGGCGATGAATTCTGCGCCCGTAAGGACGCACACACCGGTCACCTCGGTTCGCCCGGACGGCGATCAATATCGCGTGGTAACGAACGACGGCGAGTGGCGCTGCCGTGCCGTAATCCTCGCAAGCGGTGCCTGTAACATCCCGCTTGTGCCGAAGGTCAGCGAATTGGTGCCAGACCACATTCAGAGCATCACGCCGCACCAATACCATGCTCCAGGGCAACTCGACAACGCCGGCGTCATGGTCGTCGGTGCGTCGGCAACCGGGCTGCAGCTCGCAGAAGAGATACATCAGTCCGGAAGGCCGGTGACAATCGCGACAGGGGAGCACGTCCGCATGCCGCGCAGCTACCGCGGCCGGGATATCCTCTGGTGGCTCGATCGAGTCGGTATTTCAGACGAACGCTATGACGAGCTTGACGATATCGGGCGGGCGCGGCACCTGCCCTCCCCGCAACTGGTCGGCACTCCCGAAAAAGCCACGCTCGATCTGAACTCGTTGCTTGACAAAGGCGCCAAACTGGTCGGCCGTTTGATGGGGATCAATGACAGCACCGTGCAGTTCTCCGGCTCGCTCAGAAACGTCTGCGCGCTGGCCGATCTCAAGATGAATCGCTTGCTGAAGACAATTGATGAGTGGATCGACGAAAATGAGGACAGTTCTTCGTACGAGGCGCCGGAACGTTATGAAATGACGCGTGTCGAAGACTCCCCGCCGTTAATGCTCGATCTCGATAAGGAAGGCATTCGCACCATTCTGTGGGCGACCGGATTTCGTCCCGATTATTCCTGGCTTGACGTTCCGGTTCTGGATAGCAAGGGTATGATTCGCCACGATGGCGGGGTCGCGGAATCGCCGGGACTTTACGTCATCGGACTGCCGGTGTTACGGCGCAGAAAGTCGAGTTTTATCCACGGCGTCGAGGACGACGCCAGGGACCTGCACGAACACCTCGTCAATTTCCTCAACAGCTGACAGCACGGCTGCTCGTCAGTACAGCAGTTCGACCCACCTGCCCTTTTCGACTAGTTCAGCCTTCCTTTTCAGCCAGGCGTCCGTGGACCCGCACAGGTTACCGAACAATCTGTCCAGAGTGTCGCGAATGGGCTGGAGGCCGGCCACGTAGACACAGGTATGACCTTCGGAGAGCATTTTCCAGATCTCTTCGGCCCGTTCTTCGATCGCATAGTCCCAGGCGATCGGATCGACCCAGTTGGGCCGCGGACTCAGGGCTTTGATCGCCTCGAAGGTATCCTCGTCGTAATAGCGCGTGAAATCGTCCCGTTTGTTGTTCATGTAAAGCAATTCCAGGCCCGAGCGTGCTCCGTATAACAACATTACCTTGCCCTTCCACCCGCCTTCCTGCTGGTAGATCTTCTTTACAAATGCTCGAAATGGAGCGATGCCGGTACCGAGTCCGATCAGCAGCAGGTTGGCGCTCCTGTCCTCGGGTATTTTGAATGGAATGCCGAACGGCCCCGTTATCTTCAAATGGTCCCCCGACTTGCGATCACAGATATAGTTGGAGTTGATGCCGATATATTCCTCCCCGCTGTAATCATCGATGTAACTGCAACGTCTGACGACGATGGTTATCTCGGGCTTACCCTTTGCCTTCGCGGCCGGCGTGTCGGCAACCGTGTACAGCCGATGGTGAATCGAGCCGCCGAACTCTGCAGGGCCCTTGACCAGTACACCAATGCTCTGGCCGATTTCGAAATTGAACGCATGGTCGTCGACCTCGAGCACCAGTTCCCGCACTTCGACGTCCGATAACTCTTCCGTGATCCTTTCGGTCTTCAGAATCGTCGCGTCGAACTGAGGTTCCGTCGGGTAATCTTCAATACGCATTATCTAGGCTCCTCCTGATGTTCGGGTGTCGGGCTCGTCGTTGATGTTGCATCCGCGACAACATCCGCTTTGCCCGCAATCACTGCCGACCTTGCTTTGTCGATTCGTCACGACACGCAGGGAAATCATTCCCGCGATGAGTATTGTCGCGATCAGCAGATGCAGAATCGTGTTCATCGTCCTAGCCCCGCAAATCCCATGAAGCTCATGGACAGGATACCTGCCACGATATATGCGGCCGCGGTGCCTTTTACCAGCTCGGGCACGTTCGCGAGATCGAGTTTTTCGCGCACGCCCGCCATCAGCACGAGGGCAAGAGCAAATCCCGCACCGGCCCCGAGTGCGTATGCGACGGCCTGTGTAAATTCGTATCCCCTGTTGGTCTGAAACAGGGCCAGTCCCAGGATCGCGCAATTCGTCGTGATCAGCGGCAGGAAGATACCCAGTGCGCGAAACGTCGCGGGACTCAGCTTACGCATCAGCATTTCCACCAGCTGCACCGTGGAGGAAATTACCAGTATGTAAGAGATGATCCTCAGGTACGGTGCATTGACGGCGTCGAGCAACAGGTTGATCACGTAAGCGCACACGGACGCTACCAGCATGACGAAACTCACTGCCCCACCCATGCGTGCTGCTGTCTCGAGTTTGGCGGATACGCCGAAGAAAGGGCACAGGCCGAGGAAGTAGGCCAGCACGAAATTATTGATGAGTGCGGCGTTGATGAAAACCGACCAATGGGACACGTCGGTCATGAGCTGGCTCCCTGTGTTTGCGCCTGTGCCTCGGCTTCTGCCTGTTTTTCCCTGAGCCGATTGACGATCAGTATCCAGATCGCGGTGACGAAGAATCCGCCACTCGGTAATACCATGATGGTCCAGGTCTGGAAATTTTCAGCAAACAGGCTGACGCCGAACAGCGTGCCGCTGCCGAGAATTTCCCTTATAACACCGATGCATAACAATGCACCGGTAAAGCCTGCACCCATGCCGAGCCCGTCCAGCAAAGATCGTCCAATGGTGTTCTTCGATGCGAATGCCTCGGCCCGGCCCAGGATCAGGCAGTTCACGACGATCAAGGCGATGAACGCGCCGAGGCTGCGATGCAGCTCGAGACTGATTGCCATGATGATGTAGTCGACAGCAGTAACGAACGTCGCGATGATGCAGATGTAACAGACAATTCGCGCTTCGCGCGGGATGAAATTACGCAACGCGGAAACGCAAGTCGCGGACGCCAGCAGGACGAACGTCGTTGCAAGACCCATTGTCAACGAGTTCATCGCCGTGTTGGAAACGGCAAGTGCCGGGCACAGCCCGAGAGCCATTATGAACACGGGGTTATCGCGCCACAGTCCCTTCAGGAACTCGTCAGTGCTGCTGATCTCTTTACCGAGCATCTATTCGTCCTCGCTCATACGGATATTGAGGAGTTCCGGCAGGTTACCTTCGAGTACCGGTACCCATTTGTTTGCGCTTTCGTCGAGCATCATGCCGACCGCCTCGGAGGTGATCGTCGCCCCGGTGATGCCGTCGATTTGCCAGGGTTCTGTCTTGTCCCCCTGTTTTACGGTAACGATCGGGTTTTGCAACGACTTGCCATCAGGCGAGAGGGTCGCATCCAGTCTTTCGAAATTGGCAACGAAGTGTGGTTCCGTTTCGATTTTGTCACCAAGACCCGGGGTTTCCTTGCTGTCCAGCACCTTGAAGCCGACTATCGCGTCCAGCTCGAAGGAATAGGAGTAAAGCACGCGCAAGGTGTCCTGGTAGCCCATGCCCTCGGCGGTGATAACCGCGCCGGCGAGTTCCGAGTTGGCGTCGTATCCGAGAAATGCGGGCAAGGCAAGCGTCTCGGCTGTTTCGACGACGCGACCGTCGTCTGTCGTCGTGATGGGCACCGTGGTCTGCGCGGCCGGCAGGACTTCGGCAACCGCGCGTGCCAGGAAACGCGCCTGGTTCTCGCTGATGCGTGTCGCCGTGGCATTGAAAACGGAAACAATCACTAAGGCGCAAAGTGCGCCGATGCCGACGATGGCCCGGTACATTGACCAGACAGACGTCCGCGGCTGTTCGACAGGCGTATTCATCCTGCCCCCTTTTTCGTACCGAAGACGACGGGTTGAATCAGCCGGTCGATGTGCGGCGAGACGGCATTCGCCAGCAGGATCGCGTACATGACACCTTCGGGCATACCGCCCCAGAAACGGATCACGACGACCAGCGCACCGATAAGCACGCCATACAACCAGCAACCGGCGTTCGTAATCGGCGACGCGACCATGTCGGTGGCCATGAACATGGCGCCGAGCATCAGGCCGCCGGAAAACAGCATGAAAGGTGATCGCGGATAGGCGACCGGATCGTAAAGCGCGAACACCGTTGTGATCAGCGCGACGCTCAGGAATATCGACGCGGGAATGCGCCAGTTCATCATCCTGCGCCCCACGAGATAAAGACCGCCGACGAAAATCAGGACGGTGCAGGTTTCACCCAGGGATCCCGGCGTGAGACCGAACAGCAGGTCGCGGTTGACCGCCTGGATGCCATCGAATTTCATTTCCGCGAGAGGGGTTGCCGCGGTCACCGCGTCATATGCGGGCTGCGCAAAAGGAATTGCGAAAATCGAGGCAGGCAGGTCAGTAAAACGCCCATCCTGGAACGGCATTGCCCAGTGCGTCATCGCCTGCGGGAATGCCGCCTGCAGGAATGCACGTCCGACCAGTGCCGGGTTGAACGCGTTGCTGCCGAGACCGCCAAACAGGGATTTGCCGATGCCGATGGCAAAAATCCCGCCAACTGCCACCATCCACAGCGGCAGATCGGGCGGCAAGGTCAGCCCGTAAAGAATCCCGGTAACGGCCGCGGACCAGTCGCCGATCGTACTCTCCTGCCCGGTCCATCTGCAAAGCACGTGCTCGGTGACGAGGCAGCTCACCGTTGCCGTCGCGAGGATCAGCGCTCCCGCGCTCCCGAATGCAAAAATCGCAAACACACATACCGGTACAAGCGCGATGACGACATTGCGCATGATGACCTCGACGCTATCGCCGCTGGAGATATGCGGCGAAGAGCCGATTTCGAGGTCTTTTCTTAATTCAATCATGCCGCCGTACTCAGCTTTCTCACCATCTTCTTCGCGAGACGAAAATACTGCACCAGTGGAATATGCGACGGGCAAACGTAGGAACATGCACCGCATTCGAAACAGTCCATCAAGTGGAACTCTTCTGCCATCAGTGCGTACTCTTCGTTTTTTGCGAGCAGTCCCAGCTGCGAGGGATTGAGGAACAGCGGGCAGGCTTCGACGCAGCGCGCGCAGTGAATGCAGGGATAGACCTTCTGGTGTCCGGTCGCCTCGCCGGTTTCCGTGGTCGTGAACGCCGTTATCCCGGACGTTCCTTTCGTTATCGGTATGTCGAGATTCGATACTGCGGGTCCCATCATCGGCCCGCCGAGGAACACGCGTGAAATGTTCTCCGCCGCACCGGTCTGTTCGAGCGCGAAACGAACGGTTGTGCCAATCGGGATCCGGTAATTGCCTTTCTGCTCGATGCCAGGGCCGCCAATCGTGATCACGCGTTCCTGGATGCCGCGGCCGTGCGGCAGGAGGCGGCCGATTTCCGCCGTCGTAGCGACGTTCACACAGATCGTATGGACGTCCGCCGGTAACCCGCCCGAGGGGACCTCGCGATCGAGCAATGCCTTGATGACCAGTTTCTCGGCACCCTGCGGATACTTGACCGGGGACACGCGAACCCTGACCGGTAAATCCGCCGGACGTTCCCGTCGCAATTTTTGAGCCGCTTCCTCCTTGTTGGCTTCGACCGCGATGATGACGTCGCCGGCGCCGGTTGCACGGAGCAGGTAACGGATTCCCATATAGACATCCGCGGTCTGTTCCAGCATGACGCGATCATCCGTCGTCAGGTACGGCTCACACTCGACACCGTTGATGATCAGCGTGTCGAGATGTTTACCCTCGGGCGGCTTTAGTTTTACGTGCGTCGGAAACGCGGCGCCGCCGAGACCGACGATTCCGGCACGCTGAATCGCCGTGATAATTTCGTCTGGGGTCGCACTTTCCACATCGCAAGGATCACCGTCGTCGACTTCCTGCGATGAAGCAGGCATGGTTTTCAGGTAAACGCTTTCCACCATTTCGCCGCTTATGGTGGGTGCGAGCGCGATTTGCCTGACAATGCCGGATGCCGGCGCGTGCATCGCGACCGACATGAACCCGTCCGCTTCGGCAATCGTCTGCCCGCGCACCACTTCCTGCCCTTGCCGGACAATCGGTTTTGCCGGTTTCCCGAGGTGCTGGCTGAGCGGCACGATCAGTTCGGGCGCGAACGGAAACTGGCGGATCGCCAGCGACCTGGTTTCATCCTTGTGCTCTGGTGGATGTATTCCGTGCCTGAACGAGTCTCTTTGCACCATATGCAGTATTAACACTCCCCGCTAAAGACAGGGTCGAACCGCAAATTCCTGAACACCGGTTTGCCTTGCGCTATTCGACGACGAAAAATCAGGCTCAACCCCATTCTCTAATTGAACTTCTGCCCTCGCTTGATCCACTTCTCAACATCTTTGCCACTGCGGTCTCGCGGCAGTCCAGGATGAATTACCGCTGCGGTACACTTTTCCGCCGACTTGACGAGGTCACGATACGGTCCGGCTTCCGCGGACTTGATATACGCCTTCTTGTCATCGTTATAGGCAAAGATGTCCGGATTGATGATGATGCATTCGTCGCAGGCCGTGCATTCCTCGGTGTCGATCCATGGCGCCATGTATTCACCGGCCTCCGCTGCCGGGGGCGGCGCGGGCGCAGCTTTGGCTGCCGGCGGCGCAACTGAGGCCTCTGGCGCTGGCGCTGCCGCTGGCGCGACGGCTTCAGTCGTCTGTAACACGGTTGCAAAATCCATGGACTTGTCGCCGCTGACGAGACTGATCAGGCCGGAGGTGATCTTTCGCACGACCTCCTGGCGAATTCTCGATTCGAGCTCGACGTCGCTCGTCACTTCGACCTCTTCGGCACCGGCCAGGTTGCGCAACATGATCCAGAAGTCGCGGCGCTCTTCCGCGGATTTGATCATTGGTTGAGCGACCAGCAGGCGGCTCAGTTCTCGATTGGCATCGAGCGCCCACACGTAAGGAACCTTGTCTTCGCGGTCATCCTCGTCGAGCTCGAGGTAGTCGCTCACCGGCACCATGCGCTCATGCCACGCGTCTCTGGGTACTTTCCTGAAGTGCTTGCGAAAACGAGTCTCGGTAACTGCAAAGTCGACGAACGTCGTCGCCAGGTCCATTTCCTTTTCCCTGCCGCGTTCGACGTATTCGATCTTCGTCACCGGCCAATCACGATTGACCGCAGGATTGCCATCGAGATCGAAACATTCCGCCGCGGTTTTGCCGCGATCCGGATCGTACTTGAACAACGGATATGCACGTGACTCGACCGCTAGCTTGGCCTGGTGATGACTCATGTCGTCACCGATGCCATGTTCTGGCTGGCACGATGTGTAAAGGTTGAATAATGCCGGCCGTCGCGACATCAGGCCCTGCACGAAGCCCTCGATCATGTGGTTCGGATACGCCATCGTGCTCTGCAGGTAATACGTCGTGCGATGTGCCATGGCGACGAGGCCCATCTCCTTGCGTACTTCCTCCTTGCCCTTGATCGCATCGCCATACTGCGCCATGTCCGAAATCTGGCCGAAGAAACCGGACGTGCACGCCTGGCCGCCGGTATTCGAATAGACCTGGGTATCGACGACGAGCACCTTGATCGGTTTGCCAGACATCATGGCGCGCGAGAGATTCTGGAAACCGATGTCGTACATCGCGCCATCGCCGCCGACGGCGACGACGGGCGGACAGAGATTGAATTCCTCGTCCGTGAAATCGTTCCAGCCGAAGTAGCGGAACGCCTCCTCATCTCCTTGCGGGTCGTACTGGTCCTTCAACAGGCGTTCGGCAAGCCGGATTGTCTTGAAGCCGTCTGCCATCTTCGCCATGTGTCCTTCGAATATGCCCAAAGCCATCGAGGCGGGATCCTGGAACAGGTGATTCGACCAGGGGAACGGATACGGATTGAACGGATAAGTGCTGCCCCAGACGGAGGTGCAACCGGTGGCGTTCAATATGCCCATGCTGGCGCGACCCTTGCCCGTCGTGCCGACACGGTAGCGCTGTGCGAGATCCTCGAGCTTCGATATCAAATCCGTTGCGTGCTGCAGCCACTCGCGATCGATGGGTTCGGCTTCATGCGTCCGCTCAACGCGCTCGGCGATCTTTGCAAGGGTGAGATCGCCTTCGTCGGCCTGTTTGAGCACTGCCTCCATTTCTTCCGCGTCGCCAAGGTCGATCTCACCGACCAGCTTCATCTTCACGTGCTGTTTCAGTTTGGTAACGAGTTCGTCGATATGCGCGACATGTTTTGCGACGCGCGGCTGGATCAGCGCCTCTACCGTTGCAACGAACAGGTGGATGACGGTCTTTTCTGCACAACCGAGGCAGGCCCCGTCGCCGCTGGCGAACGGCAGGTACACGTCTTTGTCGAGGAGGATCGTTTCGAGTGCGCCGATGCCTTCCTCGAGATTGTCGACCCTGATGTACTTGTTCGGCGTATTCGGCAGGTCCAGCCAGAAGTCCCAGTTCTTGCGCAGCGATTCTATGCTGTCTTTTGTCTGCTTGACCGGGCGCAGGGCGTCGTCCTTACAGACTTCTACGCATTCCATGCAGCCTTTGCAGGTATACGGATCGACCGTGATACTCAACAGTCCGCCGCTGCCTGCCTGTTTTTTCTCGGGCACGGTGAAATAAGGCCGGCATAGCGCGAACCGGAAGTCGCCGAGCTCTTCGCGGAAATGCTCGAACTCCGTCTCGAGCTGTTTCTTTTCCTTTGCGTCCAGGTCTGCTTCGGCGATCGTTGCCACGATTGCCTGTTCGATCAGTGCCGCCACCGAATCCGTCTCCTCGGCTTCGGCGAACATCTTGCGCAGCTTGATCTCCATCTTGCGCACGGCGCGCGGCAATTGTTCGGTCTTCTTGCCATGTTTTTTCAGGCGTTTGACAACAGTGTCCAACACCTGGCCGGTTTCGTTGACCAGCCCCGGAATGGCAGTGTCCGGGCACACGGTATAGCAGTCGCCGCAACCGGTGCAGTTTTCTGCGATGAACTCGGGATGTTCGAAGCGGATCGAGGTCATGTCGCGGAAGTGCGATGAGACCGCCGGCATCAGGCTCATACTCATGAACGGGTCTGCCGGCACCGATTCGCCGGCGCCTTGC
This sequence comes from Woeseiaceae bacterium, assembly GCA_041555515.1. GTDB lineage: Bacteria > Pseudomonadota > Gammaproteobacteria > Steroidobacterales > Woeseiaceae > SZUA-117. Next base: position 2,774 of record JBFFKF010000033.1, on the reverse strand, counting down.
GCATACATCTGGCCCGTCTGTGCCCAGAAGCGATGGATGTCCGACGCCGCAGAGGCAGATTCCGGTTGTCGCTTCACCATCAGCGGGACTGGCAACTGGCCGTTTCCCTTGCCGTTTGTCTTGCGCTCGCCGGGATCCCTGTCGATGACTTCGTGGATTTCCTCGAAACCGCGCTGCACGACGCGCATGTTGTCCTCGACGACCCTGGCGCCCTTCGCACCAAACTTCTCCTGCAATTGTGTCCGGATCGCACGCAGCAACTTGTCCTCGTTCAGCCCGTGTTTCTCGAGCAGCGGCGATGCGGCAAAGAACGCTCCCTGGAATGCAATACCTTGCATGCGCAGTTGTAACTCCGGATCAGTCGCCTCATCCCGCGCGATGCGGAACGCATCGAGATAGAACACACGGATGTCATTGTCGGCGATCTGTTTGCGATAACGATGCGGTATCGTTTTCCAGAACTCCTCCGGCGTTGTCGCATCGCTTTGCATAACGAGCACGCCGCCCTTGTTAAGACCCGCTACTGCGTTCGTGTGACTGAACACATTCGGATCAGGAGAGAGCACTACATCGACATAGTAATACTCGCAGTTGACGCGAATCGGTTCCGGCGCAGCCGACAGGTAATAGCTTGTCGGCTGGCCTTTTTTCTCCGATCCGTATTTCGGATTCGCTTTGACGTGGTAGCCGAGCAGATCGAACAACGTCATCGCAAGATTCTTGCCTGTCGTAATCGCACCCCAGCCGCCCACCGAATGCATGCGCACGGTGACGCTGTCCTTCGGCATCAAGTTGGGATTTTCACTGCCGCGCAATGCCAGATCGGCCACGTGCGGGTAAGCGTCCAGCACCGACTGCTGATAAACCTCCTGCTTCGGCGTCATCATCGAGCTGCGGACAAAGTCGATCGACAGGTAGAACATACGTTTCTGTTGCCCGTCGGGAAGCATGTTCTCGATTGCGGCGATCACGCCCTCCGGCTGCAGATCGCGGCTGCCGAGGCCGAAAGAGCCCGAATAGAGTTCCGGCAAATCCTGGAAATATTGGTAGCTGGCGAGCTCCGGGTAGATGCGTTTTTCCTCCGATCCACTCGAGTTACGGCCGTTTTCTATGCATTTGCTCAAAACCGAGCGGATCTCACGAATCAGCGGCAAGTCGGCAGCCAGTGGCTGGTCGACGCGTTCGAGCACCGCCACGCCTTTCTTCCCTTGCAGGACCTTGCTCAGTAAATCACCGGGAAACGGCCTGAACATCGTGAGGTTCACGACGCCTACCCTGATTCCGCGCTCGTTGCGCATGTAATCGGCCACCGCCTCGGCCGTCGGTATCATGCTGCCCTGGCCGAGGACCAGGTAATCGGCATCTTCGCAGCGGTAAGTCATGACGCGGTCGTAGCGCCGCCCGGTCAGTTCGTGGAACTCCTCGAATGCCCGGTTCGCGAGGCCCTTCACGTGATCGAAGAAATACGGCCGCTGTGCCGCAACGCTCTGCATGTAAGAGTCCTGGTTCTGCACCACGCCGGACATGACCGGGTCGTCCACTGTCCAGAGTTCCGGAATGCGCCGTCGGGTCGGCCCATAGATGATTTTCTGTGCCGGCGTCGGCGTTTCGATCATGTCGTCGGGACGGCCGAGGTATTCCGCAATCAACTCCCGTTCCGGGATCATCAGCGACTCGATCAGGTGCGTCGTCAGGAATCCGTCCTGGCCAACGATGCCGGGCGTCAGTGCGAGCTCCGCGATGCGATGGGCAATAATGTTCAGGTCTGCCACGTGTTGCGCGTTCTTGGCAAATACCTGGAAGAAACCTGTGTCGTCCACGCAATGGTAGTCGTCGTGCCCGGCATGCACGTTCAGGCTTGCTTTCGTCATCGCACGACAACCGATGTTCAGCACATAGGTCAGGCGTTTTCCCACAGCCGCGTACAGAGACTCGTGCATGTAGGCGATGCCCTGCCCTGACGAGAAATTCGTTGCACGCAGACCGGTCATCGACATGCCGGCGGTAACCGCCGCCGCGGCATGCTCTCCCTCGGGCTCGATGAATATGAGTGGCCGGCCCGAAATATTGATGTGTCCGCGCGCGGCGGCTTCGGCCCAGTACTCGCCCATCTGCGTCGACGGCGTGATCGGATAGGCACCTGCGCCGTCGGTCGACTCACGCTCGCACATGATGGCGGCCGTGTTGCCGTCCATTGCCGCGCGCAGACCGGGATACTTGCTGGATTGCTTGGCTTTTTTCATTGACGAAAACTCGTTCAGGTCGGAGCAACTTGACGTGGACTCTTGCGCACGACCCTGCGTGCTGCACGGCCCGTTACCGGTCCCTTATCCGGGTCGAACCAGACGATTGCCCCAGTCGGACAGCGATCGATTGCTTCGGGCACGTTGTGGTTACGCTGGTAATTCACGACCGGCAGATTATTGACCATGCTAATGATATCCGGCGCATCCACCGCGCATCTGCCACATGCGTCACAAGCTACATCACACTCCGCGAGGGCTGCGTCGCCGTGTTCCAGGTTCTTGCAGGCGACCCACAAGCGGTGACTGACGGGGTGCAGGGAAAACAGGTCTTTCGGGCATGCATCGACGCAGTCGCCACACGCGGTGCACAGATCGTCGATGACGACCGGCAATTCGTTCTCGTTCATATAGATCGCATCGAGGTCACACACCAGCTCGCAGTCACCGAGCCCGAGGCACCCCCAGAAACAACCCTTGCCACCGCCGGCGACCAGCGCCGCCGCGCGGCAAGACCGGAGCCCCTCGTAG
>JBFFKF010000032.1:0-24269 GCA_041555515.1 Woeseiaceae bacterium | reverse complement strand
TTATTACGATCATCCAAAATTCGGCGTGCTCGTGAGAGTTACGCGCATCGAAGAAGAAGAACCGGAAACGGACGAAATGTTTCTGCTGCCACCAGAGACCGAAGTTTCGGGCGCCCGCTAGTCGAGCACGGCTTTCAGGAAATCCTCGGCGCTCATCTTATCCGCGCCGGCTTCCTTGACGATGGTCGCGTAGGAGACAGTTACGAACTTTGCCACCCTGGACCTGGGGTGATGCAAACCGAGTTCCCTGACTGAAGCAGCAATACTGAGCGCAAATTCGCGTACGCCCGCCTCGTCCGAGGAGTGCGACAGAACCACCAGTTTGTCGCCCTTATCGCCGTGCACGCGCGCGGCAACGTCACTCGCACGTTTCAGGCAGCGACGAATCGCCTGCGCGACGCGACGCTGGCAGGTGTCGGCCGCATGGCGACCGAAGACTTCACGGTATTTGTCGAAGTCATCGAGCGTGAACGCGACCAGCGCCAGGGTAGAGTGCTCGCGTTTCGCGACCGCCCAGTCGTGATCGAGAATGGTCTGGAATGTCCTCGCGTTCAGCAGACCGGTAACCGGGTCGTCGCGTGACAGGTCGCGAATCTGCCGCTTGGCCTTGAGCAGCGCCTGCTGCACTTCCTGGTTACCCATCGCGCCGCCACCGGCGCCGATGCGCAGGAATCCTGCATAATACTTGCTGTTGCTCTTTGCCGTGCCGTCGATCGGTTTGAGCACGAGCAGAAATTCCTGGTGCCTGATTTCGACGGGAATCGTGGTTTCCTGGCCGGTACGGATCGTCTCGCTGATTTCGAGCGCGAGCTCACGGCCGACGAGCTGTTCGATCACGTCTGCAAACGGCTGCTTCTCGACCGCATCCGTGCGCGCAATGCTTTGGAACGCGGGGTTGCAAAGAACGACCGGCCAGTCCGGGCTACTGATCTGTGCGACGACGATCGGTTCGGCCGAGCCTGCGACGAGTTGCTCGAGAATGCTTCGCTGTAGTGCCTTCATTTGCCCGTGTCGCCAGGATTACCGCCCTGTATCCCCATGGAATAGTCCCTGCAGGATCTTCATCGCTTTCTCCCTGGCCGTCTTCGTGCTCTCTTCGATGTCGGCATGTATTGCCTTCTGACCGCGGCCTGCAGCGTAGTTCACGATCAGAGACAAGCATGCATAATCCATGTCGAGTTCGCGCGCCAGAGACGCTTCCGGCATCGCCGTCATGCCGATGTAGTCCGCGCCATCGCGCTCCAGGCGGTTCACCTCCGCGGCGGTCTCGAGACGCGGCCCTTGCATCACCGCGTAGACGCCGCCGTCGTGCACCGTCACCCCGGAATGTTCGGCCGCGGAACTGAGTTCCTGCCGCAGGCCTTCCGCAAACGGTTGCGTAAACTCGATGTGATCGAGACTAGCCGATTCACCGTCGTAAATACTGTGATCCCGTCCAAAGGTATAGTCGATGATCTGCTCGGGAATCGCGACCTCGCCCGGATGTCTGCCGGGCGTGATGATGCCGACCGTGTTCATCGCGATAATGCATTCGACGCCCAGCGTTTTGAGTGCCGCAATATTGGCGCGGTAATTGATGCGATGCGGCGGAATGAGCAGGCCATCCCCATGCCGGGCCAGCAGGAACACCGTCTGCCCGTCGTAAATGAGCTCCCGCACCGGGCTCGAGGGCGCGCCGTAATCGGTCGTGATCTGATGTGCCGCTGCCGATTCGCCGAGCGATTGAAAACCACTGCCGGCGATGACGGCGTATTGCTGATTGCGGGAAGCCACGATCTTTTATTTCCTCAGGCGTCCAGTTCGAGTTCGGGCCGATCGAGCCAGTGTTTGATGCGCTCCGCCGCAATGGTCCACTCTTCGCTCGCCAGGAGCGATTCGCGCGTCACCTTGCCGGTCGCGTGCAGTCTGGCCAGCCGAACGTAAGACATCGGATTCGAATAATCGTGCAGTGCCGCCACCGTCGCGCTCGCTGCCGGCCGGTCATTGCAGATCACTACCATGTCGCAACCGGCATCCAGCGCCAGCCTGGCGCGTTTCGGCATGGACCCCATGGTCGCGGCCGCTTGCATGCCGAGGTCGTCACACAGCACGGCGCCATCGTAACCAAGCTGCGATCGCAGCTGTTCTTTAATCCAGTAAGGAGAAAAACTGGCTGGCAGCGAATCTGTCTCCGAATAAACGATATGCGCAGTCATGACACCGGCAATTTGCCGCCTGGCGATGAGCGTTTCGTAAGGACGCATGTCGTCCAGTAATTCGCTGTAATTGCGGCGGTCGATCGGCAATTGTTCGTGCGAGTCGGCGACCACTGCGCCGTGGCCGGGGAAATGTTTTGCGATGGCTGCCATTCCGGCGTCGCGTAGTCCGCTGCAATACGCGCTCGCGAGTTCGGCGACGACGTCAGGATTATTGTGGAAAGCGCGATCGCCAATGATTTCACTGACGCCCCAGTCGAGATCAACGCAAGGTGTCAGACTCAGATCGATATCGACTGCACGCAGTTCGGACGCAATGAGCCAGCCGGCTGTCCTTGCGAGCGAGACTGCATCCTCAGGATCTTCGTCGTATTGCCGTCCGAGATGGCGCATCGGCGGGATTTTGCTGAATCCGTCACGCAAGCGTTGCACGCGACCGCCCTCGTGGTCGACCGCGATAAGCAGTGGCGGGCTCCGCAGCGCCCGGATCGACGCGACGAGGTTGACGAGTTGCGGCGGTGATTCATAGTTGCGGCTAAAGAGGACCACACCGCCGACAGACGGCTCCTGCAACAGCGCACGGTCAGCCGGGCTCAGCTGACGACCCTCGATGTCCAGCATTACGGGACCCAGTGCCATTACACTAGACTAGACCTTCTGAGCCTAAATATCTATTTTTATTAACCTTTCTGGAATACGGCCAGGGCCTCGACGTGCCCGGTATGCGGGAACATGTCGATGATGCCGGCGGCCACCAGCGCATAGCCCTTTTGCTGGACGAGGGTCGCCGCATCCCGCGCCAGCGTCCCGGGATTGCAGGACACGTAAACGATTCGCCCGGCACCGGTTCGCTCGACGTTTTCCGCAACGGCCGCTGCCCCGCTGCGCGCCGGGTCCAGCAGTATCTTGTCCCAGCCTGCGGCAAACCAGGATTCACCGCCATCGAGAGCGGCGAGATCGGCGCTGCGAAACTCTGCGTTCCTGATGCCGTTCAGGCCTGCGTTGGCCGCGGCCCGCTCGACCTGGTGTGCCTCACTGTCGATGCCGAGAACGTGTTTTGCCTTGCGTGCGAGCGGCAGCGAAAAATTGCCGATTCCGCAGAATAGATCGAGCACGCGATCGTTTGCATCGACTTCGAGCAGGCGAATCGCTGCGGATACCATGCGTCGGTTGACGCGCGCATTTATTTGCACGAAGTCGAAAACTTCGAAATCGATCCTGATGTCGAATTCGGGTAAGGCGTAATGCAATGCCTCGAATGGCGGCTCCGGGTAGAGCGGCGTTACGCTGTCGAGACCCGCGGGCTGCAACAGCACGCGCACGCCATGCTCGATCGCGAACTCAATGAATTGCTGACGATCTTTCTCGGTCGGCGGATCCAGCACGCGAAACAGAAGCGCCACCGCATTGTCGGCAACCGCAACCTCGATTTGCGGCAAGCGTTTCCTGATACTGAGCTTGCCAACCAGGTCGCTCAGCGGATCGATCAGTTCATCGACTGGCCTGGCAAGGATTTCACAGCGGTGCATGTCGGTCAGGTATGACACGTGCCGCTCACGAAAACCGACCAGCACCCTGCCCTTGCCGATGACATCTTTTACCGCGAGCCGGGCGCGGCGCCGGTAATGCCAGCTTCCTTGCTCACCGTCGGCATAAATCGGCTCGAGCCACCGTTCGGGCTCGACGCGGCCGATGCGCTCCAGGCTGTCCGCCAGCGCTTTCAGCTTGATGCTACGCTGTTCTTCGTCCGCGGTATGTTGCAGCCAGCAGCCGCCGCAGGTGCCGTATACAGCGCAGCGCGGCGCGGTGCGGGCAATTGAGGATTCCAGCACTTCCAGCAGTTCTGCCTCGTCGCGATTGCGCCGCCGCTTGCGGCGCTGGAAGCGCACGACCTCTCCGGGCAGTGCGCCGGCTACGAAGACTTTCTTGCCGGGGAGCGCGGCGATGCCCCTGCCGTCATGAGTCGCCGACTCTATGCGGGCCGTCTCGATTTCCCGGGCGTGGCCTGTCATTCGTCTGCCGGCCATGCTTCTGCAAATCTGTTCAGGTGCGGCTGGTTCAGCGATGCGATCGTCTTGCGAACGAGATCGTATTCGCGTCGCAGCGCCTTTTCATCGAGATTGCCGCGCATGTATTCGAAGCGCAGGAAGATGAGGTGGGTGTTCAGGACATCCGTCTCGCAGTAATTGCGAATCTCGTCGATGCCGCCATCCAGCCAGCACTGCCAGACTTTGTCGCCGCTCATGCCGAGCTTGCCGGGAAAGCCGAGCAGGGACGCCACCTGCTCGAGGCTGGCCCTGCCACGGGCCTGGAAACCGGTCAGCACGTCCATCAGGTCGACATGCCGCCAGTGGTAGCGGCTCAGGTAGTTGTTGTAGCGAAATTCGCGATCCTCGTCGCCGGTCTCCCAGTACCGCGGCGCCTGCACGCCGAGTTTGAGCGCGCGGTAATGCAGCACCGGCAGATCGAAACCGCTACCGTTCCAGGAAACGAGTTGTGGAGAGTAGCGTTCGATACCGTCGAAGAAGCGGCGCACCAGCTCCTCTTCGTCCGAGTCACTCTGGCCAAGGCTCCAGACGCGGAAGGTATCGCCCGCACGCAGTGCCACCGATATCGCGACGACCCGATGCTGGTGCAGCGGCAGAAAGTCGCTGCCTGTCTTCTGCAAGTGCTTGAAAGTCATCGCGCGCGCGACATCTTCGTCCGACAGGCCTTCGAGCTGCCACATGTGACGGCCGAATTCGACGTCCGGAATCGTCTCAATATCAAATGAAAAACAATGCATCAGGCGTTATAACTTGATTTTTTCTCAGGCTTGCATCACGACCGCGAATGCGAGTATGAGGCCGGCATCATCGCTCAAGGATACATGACCGCCACTGATGCCCAGCTTATCGCAGACCCCCTGGCCGCGCTCGGACCAGATGACTTCCGGGCGGCCCCAGTCGTTGTTGACGATACCGACATCGCGGATCCAGATGCCATGCCTGAAGCCGGTTCCCATGGCCTTGACGGTGGCTTCCTTTGCTGCGAAGCGCATCGCGAGAAACCGAACCGGCCATTTGTTGCGTTCGAATTGTTCGCGCTCCTCATCCATTAACAGGCGATCGACAAAATGCTCACCGAAGCGATCATAAGTCTCCTGGACCCGCGACAATTCGAGGATGTCGGTTCCGACGCCGAAGATCATTGTCGACCTGTCACTCGGTCCGCGCCTCGGTCATCAGGCGCTTCATTTCGCTGACGGCGACGTGGAAACCGTCGAACACAGCACGAGCGACGATTGCGTGTCCGATATTGAGTTCAACGATCTCCGGAATCCGCGCAATCGGCTGCACATTTTCGTAATGCAATCCGTGACCGGCATGCACCGTCAGCCCGATCTCGCTGCCGTATGCCGCTGCATCAACGAGGCGCTGCAACTCCGCCTGTCGGCTTTCGCCATCAGCATCCGCGTAAGCGCCGGTATGCAGTTCGACTACCGGCGCATTGACCGCAACAGCTGCGTCGAGTTGTTCCCGCTCGGGGTCGATAAAAAGCGAAACCCGGATGCCCTTCTCAGTCAAAGTTCTACAGGCTTTCTTTATTTTGTCGAGCTGTGCGGCCACGTCCAGGCCGCCCTCAGTCGTCAGTTCCTCGCGCTTTTCAGGGACCAGGCAGCAGTCCCGAGGCAGCATGCGGCAGGCGATAGCGAGCATCTCGTCGGTTACCGCCATCTCGAGGTTCATGTGCGTCTGCATGACTTGCTTGAGTCGCTCGAGATCGTGATCCTGAATGTGCCTGCGGTCCTCGCGAAGATGCAGCGTAATGCTGTCGGCGCCTGCCTTTTCCGCCAGCACGGCAGCCTCGACCGGGTCGGGGTAATCGGTACCCCGAGCCTGCCTGAGGGTCGCGACATGATCGATGTTGACCCCGAGGTGTTGCTCAGTCCTGGCATTCATTCGCTCGTGTTTCCCTATCAATCGTTCTGTGCAATTCCCTCAGCACTTTGCGGCTTTTCAGTTGCCTGCCGTCCAGGTGGTACGCGATGACATGTTTCAACAGTCGACCGGCATTCTTGAGCACCGCCCGGTCCGCAAAGGATTGCTTGCCTATTGCAACAAGTTCCGCCCCCGTAAATACCATTGGTCCATCGCGCGCGGGATTGCTGACCGGAACCGGGCCATCTGACGCACGATACTCATACAATTGCTCCGCACGTAACGGCTGCCGCGTCTGCGTATCATGATCGAGATTGAGCGCGTAGCCAAGCATCTGCAACAGCTCGATTTCGAATTGCCGCAAAAACGGCGCGACGTCCTCGGACCCGACGAGTTGCCCGATGGTCTCGCCGTAGGACGCAAATATTTCCGGCTGTGGATCGTGGCGGTGCGTTAGCTTGAGAATGAGTTCGTTGACGTAGTACCCGGAAATGAGCGCGTCGCCGGTCAGGGATAGCGGCGCGCCATTCATTTCGGCGCCGGTGAGGGTCCCGAGGTCCGAACGCATGGCCCATGAAAGCTGCAACGGCATGAACGGTCTCAAGATGCCGCGAAATTTCGATTTCGCACCCCTGCTGCCCTTTGCAACTACCGCCAGACGACCGTGGTCACGGCTGAGAATATCGAGAATCTGGCTCGAGTCACGAAAAGGCCGGTGATGCAAAAGCCAGGCCGGCTCGTTGTGCACTCGCCGTGACGCAATCATGGAACTTCGTAACCCAGTCGCATCAGGTCCTGCTCGCTGTCTGCCCAGTTTTCCTTTACTTTGACCCAGAGCTCCAGGTGAACCGGCACCCCGAGTTCGGCTTTCAATTCGAGGCGCGCCGCACGGCCGACTTTTCTCAGTACGCCGCCATTCTTGCCGACCACGATGCCTTTCTGGCTGTCGCGCTCGACCCAGATGGTGGCAAAAATTTCGATACCTTCCTCATCCTCGTTGTATTGCTCGATTTGCACTGTCAATCCGTACGGGACTTCCTGTCGAAGAATCAGCGTGAGTTTTTCCCGGATTACCTCGGCAGCGCGAAAAGAACGGCTGCGATCCGTGACCATGTCCTTGGGAAAAAGTGGCTCGGAAAGCGGGAGAAAAGCCGGCAGTATTGCAGTCAGCTTCTCGACGTTATCGCCGTTTTTCGCGGAAATCGGCATCACTTCGGCGAACTCGTAGCGCTCCGACATTTCCGCCAGCGACTGCAGCAGCATTTCCTTCGGGTGGACCTTGTCGATTTTGTTCAAAAGCGCGATCACCGGTCGCGATGTCGATTGCAGCCTTTGTAACACGTCCTGATCCTCGGCGGTCCAGCGATTTGCCTCGGTCACGAATAACACGACATCTGCGTCAACGAGCGCGCCGACGGCGGTTCGATTCATCATTCGGTTCATTGCTTTGCGCGCCCGCCGATGCAAACCGGGAGTATCGATAAAAATGACCTGGCTATCCTGGCGCGAGTCGACCGCCAGAATTCTATGCCGGGTGGTCTGCGGCTTGGGCGTGACAATACTGATCTTCTGACCGAGGATGGCATTGATCAAGGTCGATTTACCGACATTCGGCCGCCCGACGACCGCGACAAACCCGCAACGAAATTCCCGTTCAGTCATTACTTTCGAGTTTTGCGAGCATTGCGAGTGCGGCTTCCTGTTCCGCTTCCCGGCGCGAGGCTCCCTTGCCGATCGTCACCGCATCGATTTCCGCAACGCTGCAGCTGATTTCAAATGTCTGTTTGTGCGCCTTGCCGCTGGTCGTCTCGACAGTGTATTGCGGCAAAGAGATCTGCCTGCCCTGCAGGAATTCCTGCAGCCGTGACTTGGGGTCACGGAGGTCCTCTGCCTCCGGCAGATCTCGCAAGCGCTCGCCAAACGCCGTGTTGATGACTTCACGCGCAGCGGGCAGGCCCGCATCGAGATACACCGCTGCAAATATGGCTTCCAGGGCATCGGCCAGGATGGAGGATCGATGATGCCCACCCGTCTTTTTCTCACCCGGCCCGAGGATCAGGTGTTCCCCGAGACCGAATCCGGTAGCAATTTCGGCCAGTGTCGTATCCTTAACCAGCGAAGCCCGCAGCCGGCTCAGTTGACCTTCGCTCGCATCCTCGGTCCTGTCGAACAACAACTCGGTTATAACGAGATCCAGCACGGCGTCGCCGAGAAATTCCAGCCTTTCATTGTTCGGGCCGCTGGCGCTTCGATGCGTCAAGGCCTGCCGCAGCAAAGCTGCATCTTCGAATTCGTACGCCAGGGTTTTCTTCAGCCAGGCGGCTGCTTTGTCCAAAATATTTCGCTCTTGCCGCGGCTAAGCCTGCGACTCATCTTGATTATTCTCGATACGATCTGGCTTTCCAGTGCCGAATGCAAGCACACGCCAACAAGCGATCCCGTATAAGCGACTAGCGGCGCACAAGGATTTTCTTGTCGAACCTGACCGTAAAATAAATATTGCCGATGAAAGGAGTCGTGTGATCGTAGACAGCTTCCACAAGGAAGCCGGCATTGTCTGCCGTCACCGTAACATCCTGGTACGTTATCACGCTCACGCTCTCCACACCGAAGCGGCGCGAGACCGAGGTCCGGATAGCGGCCCGCGACGGATTCTGGCCGTCAAACTCTTCGTAAACGCCGTTAATGACGCCAGCGACCTTCATGTAATTCAAATAGACCGGTACGAGACGAATTGCGGCAAACGCAAACAGGCCGACAAAAATCGCAAGCACCAGGAATCCCACGGTGGTCACGCCCGCCTCGCGCGGCGCCGATACGTATTTAGCTTCGGTATTCATTGACTTACCTACTCCGCTGCCATGTACAGCATATCCTGCCCGATACTCCGAAATTTTAACGGCCAAATCAGTGACTTGCACCTCATTATTGGATCTTTGTGCCGACCCGGCTCCAGTCGGGCCATTCGATGCCGTCCATGTGCATCCAGATGCGCACCGCTTCGCCGACGAGATGCGTCTCCGGTATTTCACCGATAAAACGGCTGTCCTGACTGTTGTCCCGGTTGTCGCCCATCATGAAATAGTGGCCTTCGCTCACCGTATAGGTCCGTTCGGTTGCCCTGCTGCCCGGTCTCGAGATGCGGATTTCGTGTATCCGATCGCCGAGTTCCTCGACGAAGATCAGGGCGGAATCCTTGAGCCGCGAATCCGGATGTTTGCTCAGCGGCATTTGCTCCCCGTTAATGTACAGCTGGTGATCCTGGTAAACGATCGTGTCACCCGGCAAACCGACGACCCGCTTGATGTAATTGACGCTCGGATCGGATGGCAGGCGAAACACCACGACATCGCCGCGTCGCGGCGATCCGGTTTCGTAAAATTTCTTTTCGATGACGGGCCATCGCAACCCGTAGGAGAATTTTTTGACGAATATGTAATCGCCCTGCAGCAGCGTCGGCATCATCGAACCGGACGGAATCCTGAATGGTTCGAATATGAATGATCGAATAATGAGCACGAACAACAATACCGGGAAAAATGACCGAGAATATTCGATCACGACATTCATCGCGGGGTTGCCCGCACCGGCTCCGATTTTCTTTTGGTAATAGAAACGGTTAAAGGCAACCACAATGCCCGACACGAATGTCAGGACGGTGAGTATCAGTGCCAGGTTCATGCTCAATATCGTTATCTCACTTGTCGACCCGCAATACTGCGAGAAATGCTTCCTGCGGTATTTCTACCGACCCGATCTGTTTCATTCGCCGTTTACCCGCCTTCTGTTTTTCCAGCAGTTTGCGCTTGCGGGTCACGTCGCCACCATAACATTTGGCAGTGACGTTTTTGCGCAATGCTTTCACATTACTGCGTGCAATGACCTGACTGCCGACTGCTGCCTGGATGGCGACGTCGAACATCTGGCGTGGAATCAGGTCACGCATCTTTTCCACCAGCTCGCGGCCACGCGCCTTGGCATTTTCCCGGTGCACGATAATTGACAGCGCGTCCACGCGTTCCTTGTTGATCAACGTGTCCAGTCGCACCAGTGGCGCGGCCTGAAAGCGTTCGAAATGATACTCGAATGAGGCATAGCCGCGACTGACCGATTTCAGCCGGTCAAAGAAATCGAGCACCACCTCCGCGAGCGGCAGTTCGTATTCAATCGAGACCTGGCCGCCGAGATAGCGGATTTGCTTCTGTACACCACGCTTATCCAGGCAAAGCTTCATGACTGCTCCGACATGGGCTTCGGGCACCAGTATATTTGCGGTGATGATCGGCTCGCGCAGCTCGACGATCTCGTTGGCCGGAGGCAGATTGGCCGGGTTGTCGACATTTTCAATTTTATCGTCTGTGCGCAAAACCTCGAACACTACCGTAGGTGCGGTTGTAATAAGCTCCAGCCCGTATTCTCGCTCCAGGCGTTCCTGCACGATCTCCATATGCAACATGCCGAGAAATCCGCAACGAAAACCGAAGCCGAGTGCCGCAGAGGTTTCCGGCTCAAAATGCAGCGCGGCATCGTTGAGGCGCAGTTTCTGCAGCGCTTCTCTGAAGCTCTCGTAGTCCTCGGACCGGATCGGAAACAATCCGGCAAATACGCGTGGCTGGATTTGCTTGAATCCCGGCAATGGCGCATCGCAGGGCTTCTTCGTGAGCGTAAGTGTGTCACCGACCGGCGCGCCATAAATGTCCTTGATCGCGGCAATGACGAATCCGACCTGGCCTGTCATGAGTGCGTCCCGGTCTTTCATCTTCGGTGTAAAGCTGCCGACCCTATCCGCCATGTAGGAACGTTGCGTCGACATCACCGTGAACTTGTCGCCTTTCCTGAGCTCACCGTTAACGATTCGTACCAGCGAAACCACACCGACATAGTTGTCGAACCATGAGTCGATAATCAGTGCCTGCAGCGGAGCCTCTGCATCACCTCTCGGCGGTGGAATATTGCTCACTAGATGTTCCAGCAGTTGCGGAACACCCTCGCCCGTTTTGGCGCTGACGAGAACTGCGTTCGATGCGTCGATGCCGATGATCTCCTCGATCTCTTTCTTGACCTTGTCGGGATCTGCCGCCGGTAAATCGATCTTATTCAGGACCGGCAGGACCTCGAGGCCCTGGTCGATCGCCGTAATGCAGTTCGCTACGCTTTGTGCCTCGACACCCTGTGCGGCGTCCACCACCAGCAAGGCGCCCTCGCAAGCGGCCAGGGATCGCGACACCTCGTAGGAAAAATCGACGTGCCCCGGTGTATCGATGAAATTGAGTTCGTACCCGGTGCCATCACTTGCCGTGTAATTGAGCGAGACGCTCTGTGCCTTGATCGTAATGCCGCGCTCGCGCTCGAGATCCATCGAGTCCAGCACCTGGTCCGCCATCTCTCGCGGCTGCAGTCCACCGCAATGCTGGATGAAGCGGTCCGCCAGGGTCGACTTACCGTGATCGATATGCGCAATAATCGAGAAGTTTCGGATTTGGTCCATGCGTTTTGAGGCGCTAGCCCGGAATTTGCGCCAGTTGGCGCGTGAGATCGGTTAAGAATTTACCCGCCTGACGGATTTTCCGACGGAGTGGAATAGCAGTGTCTATTTCCGACCGAGGAAAATTCGTCAGGCGGGCAAAGACTAAGCGAAAGCGCGTCATACTGGTCGATTTCCGGGCTGGCCGCGGCGAAGTATACAGAACCTATGAGGCCGGCAGACCGTCCAGGATGGCACGAATCGCGACGCTATCCAGCTGGTACTGGCAAACGGTTGCGCCCTCGTACTCCACGAGCGGAATCAGGAGGCCATACTTGAGTTTCCATTCCGGGCGACTATCGATGTCCCTGACCTCGAGCTCGAGCCGGCCACGGATCAGCGGCATCAGTTCGTCGATAAGCAGCTCGCACAGGTGACAGCCCGGCCTGCTGTAGACGATCATGCGGCCATGCTCGTCCGAATCAGGAACTGACATCGACCCCTCCAGCGATCCTGGGCACAAACTGCTTCAGGCAGTCGCGCCGGTTGAGCAGCCAACGACCGCTAAGCATTCCTGCAGCCAGACCGACGACAGCAAATATGATCGCTTCCGGATCTGTCAGCGGCCTCATTATCGACCAGCCGACGAGCAGCATGACGACGGTGCCGGCGAGCGGCAGTCCGTACACCAGCATGCTCGCGTGCATGAGGTGGCTTGGCTCCAGTGTCAGCCTGACCTCATCGCCCTCGCGATAACTTTGCTGTCGAGACAGGCTTACTTCCAGTAACGCCGGGCGGGTCGAGCCACTCAGGAGTCCCGCACCACAGCCTTTTCCCGCTGCGCACCTGGGACAGGCTGCCTTTCTTTCCACTGCGACAGTCGCCGTTCCGTCGGCGATCGCGACAATTTTTCCGACCGGAGAGTCCATGCGGAGTCTATCTTACGGGATACTGAAGCAACTTGTGTGGGAGGTTGCAGCCGGGAATGGCCGCAAACACCGGTGGTTCGATTCAATTCTGCTGCATCGACGTCGCAATCCGCTCCACGGTGGCAGCGGGGACCTCGCCGACAACAGTAATCAGGTAATCTCCCTGCCGAACGCTGTAAGTGTTCGATGCGCCGACGCTCGATTTCCTCGCAATACGTTTTTCACTTGCGTCCGCGATGAATACCGAAACCATTGCCATGCCGTCGCTGTAAACGATATGTGTCACGGGTGCATCGGTGCCCGGTAATTGTTTGGTAGTCGTCGATATCGCCCGGAATCCGGACGGCAGGTTGCTGCTTTGCCAGCTTGACTCGATTTCCTCGGACTCGTAGCGCTTTGCTTCGCTAAACCAGCTGAAATTTTCGAGGCTCATGGATGGTGCGAGTTGATCCTTGCTGATGTCATCGCCGATCCTGATCTCCGCAAATTTGATTTGCTCTATCAGATCGCCGTCGATACTCACCATTTCGGTCTTCAATGGAAACGACGTCTCCTCGTCGAGCCAGATGCGGTGCGCGTAACGGAAGTCATCGTGCGGTCGAATTGCCAGCATGATCGCCTGCCTGCCGGCGACCCGGTCTTCCCTGACGACGGAGACATCGTATTCGGCGCCGTACCGGATCTCACTCGATGGCAATGCGGAAAACAGCGTGCTCTGGTCTGCCCATTCCTCGATCAGCACGGTCCGCCTGTCCGGCAAAATGCAATGCACCTCGTTGCCGATACGGATTATTTCGAGCCCGTTGCCTTCCTGCGAGACCAGCTTTTCGTTGATGACGCCATCTATGATCTTGCGCACGATCCTGAGCACTTCGGATTCGCCGTTCTGGCTGCGAAATACAGTGCCTTCAAAATCAACGACGTCGACGACGTGATTCATGCGATCGAGCAATTCGTCGGGGCTCGACTGCGCCCAGGCAGTCCCGCAAAAGGCAGCCAGCATTGTCGCTGCCGTCAGGATAGCCAGGTGCCTGCAGCTTCGGATCAGAAGATTCATTGTTTTTTCTTGTTATGGCGTCTCGATCGAAGTTTCTTGTTCCTTTTCTTCCGCTGTTTCCGACGGCAACAGGTGCGGATCAGGCTCGATCTCGATCAGCTCGCGGTTTTCCAGTGAAATGACGCGCGTCCGGATACCGTTCGGACCGAGTCCCGGTAAAGAATCGCCGTGACTCAGGTGGTACTGCAACAACAATTCACTCGGCTGTTCCGCAAGCGCCTGGTCAATATCGGGTTCGGTGTATGCGGCCGGGCCATCATCGATCGCCACGGCGCGTTGCAACAACGGGTCGCCCGGGCCGCTGAGCTGGCTCAGCCCGACCAGTGCAAGCGCGGCGACCGTTGCCGCCACCGCAACGCCCGTGGTTGGCGTCATTAATGCCGAGCCGACAATCCTTTGCTCTGCGTGCGGCTCCGCAAGCTCGTCTCCGAGGGCCGCCGCAATGCGACCGCGCAGCTGATCCATTCCAGGAACTTCCCGGTCCTTGCGCATCAGCCGCCCGATCTCGAGATAACGTGAAACCTGTTGCCTCAGGACCGCATCCTGGCTCAATCGCCGCAGTAACAGCTCCGATTCATTCTGTGGCAGTTCGCCGTCAATGAAGGCGGATATCTGCATTTTCAACGCGTCATTCATAAGTCCCCGCACCGGGCTTGCGCCCTAAACCTACTCATCAATAACCGCAGCGCCAGACCATTGTCGACAAACCACGGCAATATTCAATCAATCAGTGTCCCGATTTTCTTCGATATGGCGTCTCGCGCCCGGAAGATCCGGGAACGTACCGTGCCTACCGGGCAGTCCATCGTCTGTGCAATCTCCTCGTAGCTCATTCCATCGAGCTCCCGCAAAATTATGGCCGTCCGCAAATCGTCGGGCAGTCCCTCGATCGCGCGTTCCACCGTTTCGCGCAATTCCCGGCTCAAGGTCACACCCTCCGGCGTGTCGGTCTCCTTGAGCTTTGCATGCAGGTCGTACTGCTCCGGGTCCTGCAGGTCCAGTTCGACATCCAGCGGGCGGCGACGTTGCGCGGCCAGGTGATTTTTCGCGGTGTTCACGGCGATCCTGTACAGCCAGGTGTAAAACGCGCTGTCTCCGCGGAACCGTGGCAAGGCTCGGTAAGCCTTGAGGAAGGCCTCCTGGGTAATATCCAATGCCTGGTCCGGATCCCGCACATAACGCATCACCAGATTGACAATCTTGTGCTGGTACTTGAGCACCAGCAGATCAAATGCACCTTTTTCACCTTTTTGGACACGCCGGACCAATTGGGTGTCGGTGGACTCAGTTGCCATACAGCCGGGCCCCACTCACCGAGTGGCTCAGCCAGCCAACTCCCCGGTAGACCGGGGACAGACCGGAAAGTTCGCATAAAGCCGCATAAATCATGGGTATTTGTGCCCGAATCTGTGACTTATGTCAGTAAGTTATTGGTGTCGCAATGGCCATTGGTATACCAATTCGGGCGGCAAATGGTATCAGCTTCCATCCTGCCGACCAAAGACTCCCCGGCGCTGCCGCCAAATCAGCTGCAGGCCATGCCACTCGGGATCCCGCGCCGGATCTCCCACAAACAACTCGCCATGCCGCAGGCCGTCGGGAAATCGCACCCTGAGCCAGGCCAGCTTGCGCAGGACCAGGCTACCGGATAACAGAGACAGGGATTCGACGCCGCCGTCATGGGCGATGCACTCGATATTACCGCCGGCGTCCAGGCGTATTTCCTTGAGGCGTGCTGCGCCGCGTTTGCATCGTCGCAATTCCCGCAGACATTCAAGCAGCCACAGCACTGCCAGCGCTATTCGCAGCATAAGGGGCAAACGCAGCGTCAGGATTATCAACACGCCACCGCATGCCGCGAGGCAGCCACTCAGCAACAGGCACCGCCGCAGCGTCGCATCAGGCGTGAGGGTGGTCCCGAATTGTCCTGACGATGCTGGCAAGCGCGGCATCCTGCGGTGTCTCTCCACCCAACAGATACGCGATCAGCTCCGGGTCGGAAAGCGACAGAAGTTCGCGAAATGCCTGCTTTTGGTGCTCGTCGGCCCGTCGGTTTTATCCACGCGCGTTACCGGGGTTCGACGTCAAAAGTTGATGCATCGGCCGTCCTTTTCCCAATCACCACAAGGTGTGCGTTCCAGCCCTCCCCGGCCGCCGGTCTCCTGCTCCCTGACGGTCGGCGGCGGCTGTCTTGCTGGCGCCACAGGCTGTTCCGGCTATGCAGCCGGCTCGGCACCCGAAACGTTGCCTGTCGGCGTTTTGCTGGTATCTTCGACCATGCGCGAAATATGCCAGAGTGTGCTGCCTTATACAGGATGCAGGAATCACCTCGTTTCGCATATCGCGCGAACCGGGACGAACATTTGTATGCATTGATCGAGATTCGCGGCAACGATTCGCAGGAATTCCTGCAGGGTCAGCTGACGCAGGACGTTGCAAAACTCGATGCGGCGATCAGCCTGCCGGCCGCATGGTGCAACGCGAAAGGTCGCGTCATCACCCTCATCCGCCTTCTCGCACTGCAGGACGCGATCGGCCTGGTGGTCCCGGCCTCACTCGCGGATGCCGTCGTGCAGCGGCTCGCTATGTACCGGCTGCGGTCCGAGGTGAGCATTGAGAAGGCGAGTGAGAAATGGACTTGCGTCGCCGTCAGTGGGGCGGATGACCTCGAGCGACTCGAGCACGCCGGCCTGTTGCCCGATGCGAATGCCGCATGCTCAGCCAAGGGGCTGATTGCGGTGGACTATTCTGCCGCTGATCGTTTCGTCGAGATCTACGGATTCGAGAAGGTGTTTGCAGAGGCGGGACTGGCTTTCGAAATGCCGTTATCGCGACAACAACACGCTGCAATGAAAATTCGCGCCGGGCTCGCGGAAATTCTGCCTGCGAACACGGAAAAATATACGCCGCACATGCTGAATCTCGATCGGCTCGGCGCGATCAGTTTTGACAAGGGCTGCTATACCGGGCAGGAGGTCGTCGCCCGCACCGAACACCTCGGCGAAAGCAAGAGGCGTTTGCAAGCTTATCGATGCGACGCCGCCGGTATTGCGGTCGGTGACAAGTTGTCAGACGGCGAGCGCGAAGTGGGCACCGTGGTCAACGTCCAGGGCCAGGAGCTGCTCGCCGTGACCCCGACCGCCTTGGATGAACGGGCACTAAGCATCGATGGTTACCCGGCTACCCCATTGAATTAATCGAGAACACCATCTAACCGATCGTTCGGGGAACAGTCCGGGGAATAAACTGTAGTTGACCCGGGCGAGTCAAATCCCTGCCGCACGCATAAATAATTCAGTACTGGAGAACATAAAGAATTGCCCGGGTATCCGAATGATCGGGTTTACGTGATGCAGGGTGATGCCGATTGCGCGCGCATCACGGTCGAGATCGCACCCGACGAGTAAATAAACACGGAGGAAGCGACCGGTTTCCTGCTGGCACAGGAACCGGTCCGCTATCGATAAGTCTAGTCAAATACCTCCGGGCGCATGTGCGGGAACAGGAGCACATCCCTGATCGAGGGCGAATCGGTGAACAGCATCACCAGCCGGTCGATGCCGAGGCCGAGACCCGCGGAAGGCGGCAATCCGTATTCGAGTGCCCGGATGTAATCCGCGTCGTATACCAGTGCTTCGTCGTCACCGGCGCTACGCGCCTCGGCCTGTGCCCTGAAGCGGTCCATTTGGTCTTCCGGATCGTTCAACTCGGAAAAGCCGTTGGCGATTTCTTTACCACCGACGAAAAGTTCGAAACGGTCCGTCACGAACGGGTCTTCGTCATTCTTCCGCGACAGCGGCGATACCTCGGTCGGGTAACGGTAGACGAACACGGGTTGTCGCAGTTGCTCCTCGCAGGTTTTTTCGAAAATCTCCAGTTGCAGCTTGCCGCTCTGGTAATTTTCCTCAACCTTGATGTCGAGCCTTTCCGCGATCGACGCCAGGTAATCCCGTTGCCGTATGTTCTTGCGGTCGATGTCCGGGTTGAACTTCAGGATGGCATCTTCGAGTGTCATGCGCTCGAATGGTTTGGCGAGATCGAAAGTTTCGCCGAGGTAAGTCACCGAAGTATCACCGAGGATCATCTGTGACAGTCCCCGCAACAACACCTCCAGCATGTCCATGAGATCTTCGTAATCGGCATATGCGCGGTACAACTCGAGCATCGTAAATTCCGGATTGTGTTGCGTGGATACTCCTTCATTGCGGAAACTGCGGTTGATTTCATACACGCGTTCGAAACCGCCGACCGTGAGGCGTTTGAGATTGAGTTCCGGCGCTACTCGCAGGAAAAGTGACATGTCGAGCGCGTTGTGATGAGTCGTAAATGGTCTTGCGATTGCACCGCCGGGCGTCGTTTGCATCATTGGTGTCTCGACTTCGAGGTAGTCCTGCGAGTCGAGGAAAGACCGAATGTAGGCGATGATCTGCGAACGCCTTTGAAACACCTGGCGGGTGCTCTCGTTCATGATCAGGTCGACGTAGCGTTGCCGGTAGCGAATCTCCTGGTCGGCAAGCCCGTGAAATTTTTCCGGCAACGGGCGCAGCGACTTGGTCAGCAATCGCAGTTCGTCCGCCATCACAGTCAATTCGCCGGTCTTGGTCCTGAACAGCGTCCCGGATGCGCCGAGGATGTCACCGACGTCCCATTTCTTGAAATCCTGGTACAAACCGTCTGGCAGCCGGTCCCGCTCGAGGCGCACCTGTATCTGGCCGGTCCGGTCCTGGAGTTTGACGAAGCTGGCTTTTCCCATCACGCGTTTCGCCATCATGCGGCCGGCGACACTGACGCGAACGGCCTCCTCCCGC
Organism: Woeseiaceae bacterium; assembly: GCA_041555515.1. Taxonomy (GTDB): domain Bacteria; phylum Pseudomonadota; class Gammaproteobacteria; order Steroidobacterales; family Woeseiaceae; genus SZUA-117. The sequence continues at coordinate 5,896 of JBFFKF010000032.1, read as the reverse complement.
AGGTGCTCGTCGGTGTGCTTGCCATAGCTCTGCGCAAGCTCTTCCGCTACGGCATTCCTGCGAAAATCATTGGGATAGGGATTTCCGGATTCGCGCAGTGCGGTCAGCTTGCGTCGGCGTTCGGCGATCAGTTCATGCTCTTCCTGTTTTTCCTTGCCCTTGCTCACTTAAAGTCCCTGTTTCAGGCTCGCCTCGATGAATTCGTCCAGCCTGCCGTCCAGTACGGCCTGAGTGTTACCGGTTTCAACGCTGGTACGCAAATCTTTGATGCGACTCTGATCGAGCACGTAGTTGCGAATCTGGTTACCCCAGCCGACATCGGACTTGCTTTCCTCGACTTCCGATGCCCTGGCCCGGCGTTCCTGCATTTCCATCTCGTAAAGCTTGGCCCTGAGTTGCTTCATTGCAGTCGCCTTGTTCTTGTGCTGCGAACGGTCGTTCTGGCACTGCACCACGATGTTCGTCGGTAAATGTGTTATGCGCACGGCCGACTCGGTACGATTGACGTGCTGGCCACCGGCACCACTCGCCCGGTACACGTCAATCCGCAAGTCAGAGGGATCGATATCGATATCTATGTCGTCGGACACTTCGGGCGAGACAAACACGGATGCAAACGACGTGTGGCGCCGGTTCCCCGAATCGAAAGGCGATTTGCGCACGAGCCGATGCACGCCCGTTTCCGTGCGCAGCCAGCCGTATGCAAATTCGCCGGATACCAGGACAGTGGCACTCTTGATGCCGGCGACTTCCCCGGCAGACGCCTCGATGATCTCTGTCTTGAAGCCGTGGGACTCGGCCCAGCGCAGGTACATGCGCAGGATCATCTCTGCCCAGTCCTGCGCCTCGGTGCCGCCGGCGCCCGACTGTATGTCGAGGAACGCATTGCTGTTGTCGAGCTCGCCCGAAAACATGCGGCGAAATTCCAGATCGTTTACCTGCTTCTCGAAATCCTCGAGATCGGAAACGACCGAGGACATCGTGTCGGCATCATCCTCTTCGGCGGCCAGCTCGAACAGGTCTTGCGCGTCCGAGAGACCCGACCTCAGGGTGTCGAGCGTCGTAACCACTTTTTCCAGCTGCGCCCGCTCCTGGCCGAGCGCCTGCGCGCGGTCGGGCTTGTTCCAGATATCGGGTTCCTCCAGCTCGCGCCGGACTTCGGTCAGACGCTCGGACTTGCCCTCATAGTCAAAGGTACCCCCTTAACGCCGTTACGCGTTCGGTGAGGTCAGAGATCGTTTGCCTGATCGGGCCGGTTTCCATACTGCAAGCCAAGCTTAAATAAAAAGACGCGGGATGTTATCACGAAGCAATGCTGGCGATCTGCAGGACGTGGAGCTGCGGCGATTCGAAGCCCCGGTATTCATTCACGTCGAGCCGGTAGGTCAACTGCACCACGCCTCGGTAGGCCGGCCCTGCCTGGTTGAAAGCGATCGCGTCGACGCCGCTACCGCCACTGGCGGGGCGCACCCGCAGCTTGAGATGTTTCTCACCGACCGTACGCTGTTCGTCTATCTCGAAGTGGCCGGTGAATACCGGCTCCGGGAAACCGGCGCCCCAGGGTCCCGCATCCCGCAACAGCTTTGCAAAATCGAGATTCATGGCGGCGGCCGGCAAATCGCCATCGGTCAGTATCGCGCCGCTGAAATCGGCGTCGGGATAGAGGCGTCCCAGCTGCATGGCAGCGACCGCGGAAAATTCGTCGAGGTTCCGCTCCTCGATATTCAGGCCCGCCGCCATCGCATGTCCGCCAAACTTGAGGATCAGACCAGGCCTCGCCGTTGCAACCGCTTCGAGCAAATCGCGGATGTGCACGCCGGACACGGAACGCGCGGATCCTTTCAGCACACCCTCGCTTTCCTGCGCGAATGCGATCACGGGACGATCACAGCGTTCGCGCACGCGCGACGCGATCAGCCCGACGATACCCGGATGCCATGTCCGCTCGTAAAGGCACACGCATCCCGGCAACTCCCGCGCATCGATTGCATCGACGTACTCGAATGCCTCGCGACGCATGTCGGCCTCGATGACGCGTCGCTCCTTGTTAATGTCGTCGAGCTTGGACGCAAATTTCGCGGCGGTCATCGCTTCGTCAGTGAGCAGGCACTCGATGCCTAACGACATGTCTTCGAGTCGTCCCGCTGCATTCAGTCGCGGCGCAATCGCGAATCCGAGATCGCTGCTGACCGCTCGCGCCGGAGATCGTCCTGCGGTAAGGAACAGCTCGCTGATCCCGGCGAGCATTTTTCCGGCGCGTATCCGCTGCAACCCCTGCTGCACGAGGATGCGATTGTTGTGGTCCAGGGTCACCACGTCGGCGACGGTACCCAATGCAACCAGGTCCAGGTAGCGGGCGGGCACCCGGGCGGCCCCGGACTGACCTGCCGCCTCGAGCGCGCGCCCGAGTGCCGCCATCAGGTAAAACGCGACGCCGACGCCGGCCAGATGCGGGCTCGCGAATTCGCTGCCCTCGAGGTTCGGGTTCAGCAGCGCATCGGCCGCCGGCAAGTCGGCGCCAGGCAGGTGATGATCCGTGATCAGCACCTGCATGCCGAGCCGCTTTGCCTCGTTGACGCCGTCGATGCTCGATACGCCGTTGTCGACCGTAATCAGCAAGTCAGGGGAACGCGCAGCCGCCACGCGCACGATTTCCGGGGACAGGCCGTAGCCGTACTCGAACCGGTTCGGCACCAGGTAGTCGACATCTTTCCAGCCGAACTCCCTGAGGCAGCGAATGACCAGAGCGGTGCTCGTTGCCCCGTCCGCGTCGAAATCGCCGATGATGATGATTCGATTGTCGCGGTGATGAACCACGAGCTCGACCGCGGTATCGATGCCACTCAGCGTGCTCACCGGCGTGAGGCGCGGCAAGGTGTAATCGAGTTGTTCGGATCTCTTAATGCCGCGCGTGCTATAGACGCGCTGCAATATCGGATCGAATTGTCGCAATTCCTCAGCAGCGCCTTCATCGGCCGCGACTCTTTTGCGTAAAGGCCGCAGGCGTGCATCATGCATGGGCATTTTGTTCCACTAGCAAAGGTGACACCTTGCGCCAGAATCGCAACAGATCCTTCTTTTCGATTTCAATCCTGAGCCCGTCGCGAAACAACAGGGTCAGCTTTGCCAGGTCACCCCGTTTCATCACGACTCGAAGGCTTTCCAGGCAATCGGTGATCGCGTCGGTCGGTGCGAAATCCAGTTCTTGCGGAGCGACAGCGACAAATCCATCCGGCGCGAAGTCCGATACACCCTCGAAATTTCCTTTCCACGTCTGCATGACACCCGAACAGCTCAACCAGTAACCGCGAAAAAGTGGATCGTCGGCAAGCAGCGGTGGAATCTTCCGCCGCTCCGGGTCGGGCGCTGTTCCGCCTCCCCATAACCAGATCGAGTTTACGCTCCGCTTGCCGCGTAATGCACGAGCTTGATTAATCGCGTGATCGTGCAGCGCCATCTGCAACTCACTGACCAGCAGATCATGCGCGCTATCGCCCGCGGGCATGAACTCATCCAGTGGCAGGCCGTCCACCACGGATGGTGACACAGCCGCCGTGGCCATGGGTCCATCGGCGCGCAGGTAGGCCAGCGGCCCCAGCCTGGCGAGTGCAAATCTTTCGCTGTCTCCCAGCATTTCTTGCAAGCTCTTGAACAATGCTCGCAGGTCGGAGCGGGAAAGCTCGTCACCACGCAACGCGTGCAGGAAAACATGATTAAGACGCGCCTCCAGATGCACCGGATCCGCGGCCGCCATCCAGGCGCCGGATCTCTCGCCTGTCTGCCCCCAGAATCGCAGTGCGGCGAGTCCCACCGAAGGCACCGCATGTCCAATCGCGCGCAACGCCCGTGCAAGCATTTCTTGCGCAGGGTCATCCGTACTAAGCAGTCCCCTGGACAGCCATTTCCTGTGCTGCTGCCGCTGGACACGACCGCCCCGCCCTGGCGGCAGCACGATGACCGCATGCGATTTGTAAACAGATTGTGCCAATTCAATCAAGCCAGCAGGGAGTTGTCCCGGTTGATCGACCGGCCCAACTTTGTATGATGATCACCAGTTGATGTTAACCGTGCACGGCAGCGAACGCATCCGCCCGGCAGTGTGCCCGAAAGCCATTGAAATTTACCCGCGACAATTCTTCACGCCTTACCATCCGCCAGGTCGAACCGGGAGCCGTCAAGATCGGTGAGGAGACGGTAAGGGACAACGTACTGATCTTCAGGGACGAGATTCAGCGCGGCATTGCGATTGACGACGTCGCCACACTGAGCGAACAACAGCTGGAGCATTTGCTGCAGCTCGAGCCGGAACTCGTGATTCTCGGCACCGGATGGGAAACCCAACGCCCTCCGCGGGAGCTGGTATTCGCAATGGCGCGCAGGGGGATCGGCTTCGAGAGCATGGATACGCCTGCCGCCTGCCGCACGTTCAATATCCTGTTGAGCGAAGGCCGCGACGTCGCGGCGATCCTTGTCATTCAGCATTGAGAAAGGCCGCTAATCCAGGAACAAGTCGCTGCTGACGCCCTGACTCTCCATCATGTTGCGAAGATTATTCAGCGCATCGAGCTGAATCTGGCGCACCCGTTCCCGGGTCACGCCGATCTCCCGGCCGATCTCTTCCAGGGTCAGGCGACGATAGCCGTGCAGACCGAAGCGCCGTTCCACGACCGCCCGCTGCTTGTCATCCAGCTTGAATACCCAATGGTCGAGGATCTTATACACGCCATCTCTTTGTGCGCATTGCGGCGGCTCCGCCTCACACCGCGCCGGCAGCGTGTCGAGGGGTCCGTGGCCCTCGTTCCCGACCCCGCTCCCGGACGAACCGATGGTGACGCGGTTGTGCAATGCCAGCAGGCGCTCGATCTCTTCCACGTCACGATGCATGAATTCGGCGATTTCCGCAGTGGTTGGAGTCGCTTCCCGGGAATGACGCAGGCTGCGCGATGCTCTGAGCACGGCATTGATGTCTTTGATGATATGAATCGGCAGACGGACCGTGCGCGACTGGTTCATGATGGCGCGTTCGATGGTCTGCCGTATCCACCAGGTTGCATAAGTGGAAAATCGAAAGCCGCGCTCGGGGTCGAATTTCTTGACCGCGTGAATCAAGCCGAGATTGCCCTCTTCGATCAGGTCGAGTAGCGGCAGACCGCGGTTGATGTAGCGGCGAGCGATCTTGACCACCAACCGCAGGTTGCTCTCGATCATGCGATGGCGCGCCCTTTCGTCGCCCTTCTGGATACGACGCGCAATTTTTTTCTCCTCGGCAGCTGTCAGGAGTTTCGATACGCCGATATTGCTCAGGTACAGGCTGGTAGCGTCGTGGCCAACGTATCTCCCCCGCGACTTGCCGTTTTCCTGTGCGGCGCCGGGTGATTGATTGGCCGCAGCCGGCCCCCCGGCGGCGTCTGAGCGCCGATTCCTTGGATCCGCTGAAGCACGCGGCTCGCCCACAGGCATCCCCCTTGCCTTTTCCGGGATTCGATGCCAGCGGCGCCGCCAGAGGTGTAAGTCGAATTATCTCGCAGGCAGATACTGTCGCGGGTTAACCGGCTTGCCATTCCGTCTGATCTCGAAATGCAGTCGCGGCTCTTGTCCCGGCCCCTCACCCATGGTCGCTATTCGCTGGCCTTTTTTGATGTTGTCGCCTTCCTTGACCAGCAGCGACGCGTTGTGCCCGTAGGCACTGAGGTAGGTGTCGTTATGCTTCAGGATAATAAGCTGTCCGTAACCAATTAGTCCACCGCCGGAGTACACGACACGGCCCGCTGCAGCCGCGCGGATCGCCTGCCCGGCCCTGCCGCCGATGATCAGGCCGCTGCCGCCGCCCGGCCGGCTATCGAATTCGGCGATGACCCGGCCGCGTGTCGGCCATTCCCATGGCGGCGGCGGCTGG
>JBFFKF010000031.1:0-25127 GCA_041555515.1 Woeseiaceae bacterium | reverse complement strand
GACACGATCGGCGAAACGTCGATCTGGGACCTCTATGTCGAAACCGAACTGCCGCTGGCTGAGTGGGCGACGTTGAACCTTTCCGGGCGTTATACGGACGAAGAGAACTTCGGCAATGAGACGACTTACTCGATCAAGGCCGAGGTGGTACCGGTCGATTCATTGCGATTCCGCGGCACCTTCGGCACCACTTTCCGTGCGCCGAATCTGCGCGAGCAGTTCCTCGCCGGTCAGGCGGGTGTTACCCAGGGTACGAATGACCCTTGCGTGGTTCCGGAGTTGGCACAAACCCCCGGTAATATGTACGATCCTTCTGGGGAAACCCGCAGCCAGACAGTGCTGGATAACTGCGTGCTGGACGGCGTCGATCCGTTAGCGTTGGGGCTGCAGGCGAACGTGCTTATCCCGACGCAGACCGGTGGCTCCACGGCGATCAAGGCGGAGACCTCGGAGTCCTTTACCCTAGGATTCGTGTATGCGCAGAACTTCACCGAGGCGTTTGATTTTTACTTTTCTTTCACCTATTTCGACATCGAGGTGGTGGACACGGTCGAGGAACTCGACCCCGACGACGTTCTGGAGCGCTGTTACAACGACGATCCCAACCTGGCAAACGCGCTTTGCAGCCGGATTACGCGTTCCGGCGCGATTCCGTCGCAAAATACTGTCTCGCGGGTGGATTCTTCGTTCGTGAACTTAGGGTTAGTCACCTCGAAGGGGTATGACATCAACGCCCGTTATGTCGACGATTTCTCCATTGGTGAGAACTTTGTCGATATGACGTGGACGCTGACCGCGACCAACTATGCCGAGCTCAAGGAGCAGGTCGATCCGAACTCGCCTATCGACGATCGTGTCGGCGAGGCCGGCTTCCCCGAATGGTCGTGGGTCCTCCGCGGCAACTTCGCAATGAACAACTGGGGCCTGGCCTGGCGCACGCGCTTTGTCGGAGAATTCGGGCTGGATGCGGAGGATATCGACGACTCGAATAATGGCGTTCGGGATGCCTGTAGAGTGCTCGGCGGTCCGACGACCTGCATCAAGGCACATGCCGGCGATTCGGTCTACTATCATGACCTGTCGCTGACCTATGAGGCGGATGATTGGAACGTTACTTTTGGTATACGTAACCTGGCGGACGAGAAGCCGCCGTTGATCGATCAGGGCCAGGGTCCTGCCCGTATGAACATGGTTGTTCAGTCAACCTATGATCTGTACGGACGGCGATTCTTCCTGAATGCGACCAAGCGCTTCTGAGTCAACGTAATCAAGTTGGCAAGAATGGCGGCGGCCTCCAGGGGCCACCGCTTTTTTGTTGGCAGGTTTATTTTATTCGCTGCACCCGTATGGTGCGGCGAATCTGGTTCAGTCGCAGTTCGTACCCGCCCAGACGCGACTCGCTAATATCCACCGTCTGGTTGCGCTCCAGATCGACGCGAATCCTCTGCACGTCGCCCTTGATCTGCCGCCACACCTGTCCGTTCTCGAGCTCGACGACGAGGCGCTCGTACGGAACCATCCTGTAGGACGCTACACGAAGGCCGCTCGCGGATTCCAGTGCGGCGATGCGTTCCTCGCGCGACATCGTGCGTGCCTCGACCTGCTCGGCGCCGATATCCGCCGCATCTGCAGCCTGTGGCGTTACATCGACAGCACTGGCCGCCTCTGACACGGGCTCTGCGGGTGCCGATTCGGACGCCGCAGCGGTTTGCGTTTGCGACTCGATCACCGGCTCCGGTTCCTGAGCCGGCAACTCCGCAACCGCGGCTTCTGCAGCCTGCGCTTGCTCCTCTGTCACGGCCGGTTCAGCAGCTTCCCCGGCTTCTTCCCGAAGTGCATTCTCGAGGCAAAGGATTCGCTCGCCGACCGAGGCAATCCTGGCACAGCGGGCGATCGCTTCTTCCGACGCTTCGTCAGCTGTTGTTGCGTCTGCGAATAACAGCGGGAGCAGGAGACTCAAGTAGTTCCGGCTTTGGAATACGGGCATAATTTTTTCTCGTTTCCCGGACCGCGAACCCTATTATGCGATCAACGGAGCAGAAAATGAAAATGAGGCATGCCGTATCAATCGTCGCGCTTTGCTTGATGCACGCGAACGCGCTGGCAGCGGATCGGCCATTGCGGCCGGTTCATACCTACTCGATCGTCGCGCGCGATGCCGGGACCGGGCAACTGGGTGCTGCCGTGCAATCGCACTGGTTCTCGGTCGGTGCCGACGTAATCTGGGCTGAGCCCGGGGTCGGCGCGGTCGCGACTCAGTCGTTCATCGAGCCGAGCTACGGTCCGCTCGGACTGCAGCTGATGCGAGGCGGCAAGACCGCCGATGAGGCATTGCAGGCACTGCTTTCTGTCGATGCGCACGAAAACGTACGTCAAGTGGGCATGGTGGACGCCAGCGGCACGGCTTCGAATCACACTGGCGACAAAGCGATCATCGAGTTCTGCGACCTGACCGGCGACGGTTTTGCGGTGCAGGCAAACCTGATGTGGAAACCGACGGTTTGCAGTGCGATGTTCGAAGCGTATACCGGCTCGCAGGGGGATCTCGCGGAGCGCATGCTGGCAGCGCTCGAGGCGGCAGAGCGTGAAGGCGGGGATATCCGCGGCAGGCAATCGGTCGCCTTGCTGGTGGTCAGTGGCGATATATCGCTGCCGGCCTGGGGAGGGCGTATCTTCGACCTGAGGGTCGAGGACCATGCAGAACCGCTGATCGAGTTGCGCAGGCTCCTGAACATGGCGCGCGCCTATCTCTTGATGAACGAAGGCGACGAGCACATGACCAATGGCGAGGTCGAGAAAGCGGTGATCGCCTATAGCGGCGCCGGGGAACTCGTCCCCGGCAGCCACGAGATGGTCTTCTGGCACGCCGCTACGCTCGCTGCCGCTGGCCGTGTCGATGCATCATTGCCGCTGTTCAGGAAAGCGTTCGCCATGTGGCCCCTGTGGCGCGAACTCGTGCCGAGATTGCCGGCGTCCGGTCTGCTGCCGGATGATCCGGAACTCATAGAGAAAATCCTGGCGGTCGAATGATAGGCTGGAAGCCCGCCCGGCTAGGTGTAATTAAATATGCATAGCTTGTCTCTACCATGAAGGCACAGCGTGTAGCGCTCGACGGCGCGCAGCGCAGGCGCATCTACCTGTTTCGCCATGGCGCGGTCGACTACATCGATGAGCAAGGAAACGTCGTCGCCGACCCCGACGATGTCGCGCTGAATGCCAGAGGACGCGGGCAGGCACTCGCCATGCGCGAATTGTTCGCCAGCATCACGATCGACCGGGCCGTCTGCTCCGGCATGCGCCGGGCACGGGAGACCGCGAGCCGGGTGCTGGGGAAGCGCGACCTCGTCCTCGAGGATCATCCGCGATTGCGCGAGATCCGGCCGGCGCGTGACGGGGAATCTGCCAACCTCGACCTGATCGGTAACGTTGCATTCGGCCACTGGGCCGCGACCGAGGACGGGAGCCGTTTCCTGGGCGGCGAGCTGTATGCCGATTTCTACGCCAGAGTCTCGGCGGCAATGGAATCGTTCATGGACAATCCCGACTGGCACAACCTGGCAATATTCGCGCATGGCGGAACCAACGCAGCAATCCTCGGCTGGACTTCCGGGCTCGGCCTGTCTGCCTTCGGGGTCGTCGACCAGGCGACCTGTTGCGTCAACGTACTCGATTTCGATTTCGACGCGCACGACGAACGCTTGCTGCGCAAGGTAGTGCGGGCGATGAACGTCACGGTCGACGATCCCGCGAAAAGCGGCCGGCATTCGAGTGGCATGGAATCAATGGCGAGACGCCTGATGAAATTACGCTCCTAGGGGCATTTTTTTAGAGCGTATGGCACGAAGTCTGCGAAGTTCTGTCTCCAGCCGTTATCCCTGACTTCGTGTATAGCCCAGGCGCATCCTCCACCCCATTTTTTTCGAAGCCCGAACTGCCATGTTTTGCTGGCAAGAAAATCGCAGAATGGTATGAGCGCCCTGGCTTGCCGCAAGCACGGCAGACCGGTACGGTACGGACACTCACAACAAGGAGACACCGATGATTGGTTACGTAACGCTGGGTACCAACAAGATGGATGAAGCGGCCGCGTTTTACGATGCGCTGCTGGGTACCCTTGGTGCAAGCCGAGTGATGGAGGCCGACACGTTCATCGCCTGGTCAACCGGCATGGGGAAACCAGCGATTTCCATTATCAAGCCCGCGGATGGCAACGCCGCGAGCGTCGGCAACGGCGTAATGGTGGCGATAGCCGTCGACTCCAAGGACAAAGTCGATGCGCTGCACGCAAAAGCGCTCGAGCTCGGCGGCGCGGATGAAGGCGCACCGGGCTTCCGCGGCGATAATTTCTATGCTGGCTACTTCCGCGACCCGGACGGCAACAAGTTGAATGCCTTCCACTTCGCCCAGGGCTAGCGAGCTATTGAGGGGGCCGGCGATGCAGATTGCCGGCCTCTCCGCGCAATGAACAGCACTGCCATCCTGTTGCCATTCTTCGGCGTCATGTTACTGACGCTGGCGGTCTGGATATACATGTATATACGGCGCATCGCATATCTCGTGCGCGGGAATATCGACCTGCGGACCGTCGATACGCCCGACAAGGCAGCGGCCGTGGTCCCCGACAATATCAGCCTTGCCTCACACAATCTCAAGAACCTGTTCGAACTGCCGGTCCTGTTCTACGCGGTATGCCTCTACCTGTACATCAGTGATTCGGTCGACGGGATACACCTGCTGACTGCCTGGTGTTTCTTGTCTTTTCGCGTCGTCCACAGCCTGATCCACTGCAGTTACAACAAGGTGGAGCACCGTTTTGCTGCTTACGTGCTGGCGTCGATCGCGTTGTGGGTAATGGTGCTTCGGGCAGCCCTGTCTCTGCCTGGTGAATCCTTATAAGGCGTTGTTACCGGTCTCGCCGGTCCTGATCCGGTAAACCTCCTCCAGCGGCGTGACGAATATCTTGCCATCGCCCACTTTGCCGGTCTTGGCGCCATTGACGATTGCCTCGATGACTGCATCGACACGATCGTCGGCAACCGCCACTTCGATCTTGGCTTTAGGGAGGAAATCGACGACATACTCGGCGCCGCGATAGAGCTCGGTGTGACCGCGTTGCCGGCCAAAGCCCTTGACCTCGCTGACCGTCATACCCTGCACCCCGACCTCACCAAGGGCATTCCTGACGTCATCGAGCCGAAATGGTTTCACGATTGCGGTAACAAGCTTCATTGTCTCTGACCCTGGGGGCTGGTTTTTCGGTTATTGCTGGCCTTTTACAGAAAAACGGTGCCGCCGTCGACCATGATGGTCTGCCCGGTCGTCAGTTTGCTGTGCTCGCTGCTCAGAAACAGAACCGCGCCGACAATGTCCTCCGTCTCGAGCGGTTTCCTGATCGCCTGCTGCGAAAGCGTCACCTCGACAACCTTGTCGCGCTTGTCCTTGAATACTTCGCCGGTCGCATCCGTATTTACGACGTTCGGCGCCACGGCGTTTACGCGAATATTGTAGCGGCCGAGCTCCCGCGCGAGCCCGCGAGTCGCGCCGATGACAGCCGCCTTCGAAGCCGTATAGTGCAGGCCGTTCGGCATTCCGTATACGGCGGCGAGCGATGAAATATTGACGATCGAGCCTTCATTCTGCTCTTTCATCGCCGGCACGACCGCCTTGCAGCATTGCCAGATGCCCTTGACATTGACGTTCATCGCCGCGTCCCATTCTGCGTCATCGAGTTTGTGAAACGGTGCGAATGTCAGGCTGCCGTACAGCGCGGCATTGTTCACGAGGACATCAATGCGGCCAAATTGCTTAATGACCGCCTGAGCCATGTCGGCAGTGCTCGCCTCGCTCGTTACGTCGGTGTGAGTGGCAATGCCGGTCGCGCCTTGCTGTTCGATTATCTTCAGCGTCTCCGAGCAATCGCGCAGGTCGTTGACGGCGACATTGGCGCCCAGGCGTGCGAATTGCCGCGCGTACTCCTGTCCCAGGCCACGCGCAGCGCCGGTCACGATGACCACTTTATTCTCGAAATTCATTAGCGGGTCCGGTGGCTAAGCTCAGGGCGCTATGCTAACAAGCAGCCCTGTCCATGTGTACCGAGCAACATGGACTTGCCAGCGGCAATGCAGCGGGCTATGGTCACCGCAGACAGCTGTGACCGCTTCCGGTGTTGCTCAATAAGTATATGAATTTATGAAACTTTTCTCGCCTGTCACACAACTGTTAAAACAGCCCGACGGGCTCGTGTGGCACGGCGCCGCGGTGGCGTATGCCGTGCTCGGGTATGCCGCCGCTTTCGCGGGACTGTTTCACGGCAGCTGGCTCGTAAATCTTGCAGCAACGATTCTGCTGGCGCATGCGATGACGATCGCCGCGTACATGATTCACGAGTGCGGGCACAACCTCGTCTTCAAAAGTATTCGGCATAACGCATACCTGGGACGCTTCCTGAGTTCGCTCTGCGGCGCCGATTACGGAACTTATGAAGATATCCGCTACAAGCATTTTCGGCATCACGTCGATGTCGATGATGTTGTCTGGTTTGACTACGAAAAGTTCTTCGCCGAGCACCCGCGGGTGCTCGGCCTGGTCAGGTTCCTCGAGTGGTTCTACATTCCGGCGCACGAGCTGATCATGCATTTCATCATGGCATTTACATCATTCATCATTCCGCAGCGAAAGGGCCAGCGGCGCCGTAACCTCGTGGTAATCCTGGTGCGCGGCAGCATTTTCCTGGCACTGCTGGTGATGTTGCCGAAGGTAGCGATACTTTATGCAATCGCCTACATGCTCATGATGAGCGTGCTGCGGTTCATGGACAGCGTGCAACACGATTATCCTTACAATCTCACGCTCTTTGATTTCGGCAAACCGCCACGCAAAGGCGATTTCGCGTGGGAGCAGGAACATACCTACAGCAATCCCCAGTCCCTCAAGCACGACTGGCTAAACTGGGTGACGCTTAATTTCGGCTTTCATAACGCGCATCACGACGATACCTCTGTCCCCTGGTATCGCCTGCCGGAAAAACACCGGGAGTTATTCGGCGATGACCCGGCAGCCGTAATCCCATTCTCCGCGCAGCTAAAAATATTTCACAAGCAACGCGTGCGCAGAATCACCGGAAACCACGGCGAAGAGGTGCCGACTGGAAGAGAATACCTGCGTGCAGCACGGAGAGCGGAAGTCTATGGCGGTAACGCGGCTTCCTTCCTCACTTCGTTCTGACAAAACAAAGCCGGGCAGCATAATGAGCGATCGGCAGGGGAGATAATAATGGCTGGCAGCGGGGAAACGGGCGGCATTGGCAGCATTGGCTGGATCGATATCACGGTCGATGATGCGCAGGCCTTGCGAGACTTTTACGCCAAAGTCGTCGGCTGGGAGCCCGAGGGCGTGAGCATGGGCGACTACAGCGACTTCAATATGAAAATGCCCGGCAGCGGCGTGCCGGCAGCGGGAATCTGCCATACACTTGGCAGCAATGCGGATCTGCCGTCGCAATGGCTGATTTATATCGTCGTCGCGGATGTTGTCGAGAGCGCGGGGGTCTGCACCGAGAACGGCGGCAAGGTGATCGTGCAGCCGAAGCCACTGAGCGGCGGCAGCTTTTGTGTCATCGAGGACCCGAGCGGGGCAGTGGCGGCCCTGTATCAGCCGGCCGCAGAGTAATCTGCTGCCCTGGCGACCCACCATGGCGAGCAAGTTCGAATCCGCAGAGTGGCACAGCGCTGTTGCCGGAATTATTTCGTCGACCCGGGCGAACAAGACGGCATCCGCGATGATTGCTGCCATCGATTCGGTGGTCGATCATGAAGGGACCTGCCTGATCGCGTTTCACGACGACGCCCGTCCGATGGTGCTGCATCACACGCTGGAGCCTGCGGGGAGGAAGCATTACCTGGAACGCTACCTGGCGGGGCCGTACCTGCTCGATCCGCTTTACCAGCTCGCGATAAAGAAGAACAAGCCGACCTTGTGCCGCTTCCGCGATGCATTGCCTGACCGTTTTCGATCGAGCGAATACTACCGGCAGTACTGCGAGCGCACGCATTTGCTGGACGAAATGGACTATCTGTCCCAGGTAAGCAGTCGAACGACAGTCGTGCTGGTAATCGGCCGCAGGGACCGGATGTTCACCAAGGCCGAATTACATCGGCTGAGAATGATCGAGCCTGTCGTGCAGTCGGCGATTCGCAAAACCTGGGAAGAATGGGTATCGAAAACGGGGAATATCCGCGGCGAGGACAACGTGCACAAGCGGCTGACCGAGTGTTTCGCGAAGTTCGGCGAAAACGTGCTGACGCACCGTGAGCGACAGATCAGCCAGTTGTTGCTGCGCGGCCATTCATCGAAGTCAGTGGCACGCGAGCTGAAGATTGCGCCTGGCACGGTCATGGTTCACAAGAGAAACCTGTTCGCGAAACTCGGTATCAGTTCGCAATACGAACTGTTTTCGCTGCTGATCGACGACCTCGGGCATGCGTGAACTGTACATTTAATGCAGTAAAATCAGCTATTTAAGAATACCGTTGCTATGGTATTCAGAATCTTTTCCTGGCGTTAGAGAATTAGCCATTGCCCTAATTCCGGGCACCGCAGGGTAAAGATATGTTTGATTTTGATTTTGGACTCGGCGACGAGATTGACATGCTGCGCGAGTCGGTCAGGGAATTCGCAAACGATCACATCGCACCGCGCGCGGCGGAAATCGATGCAAGCAACAAGTTTCCGAGGGACCTCTGGCCCAGGCTCGGCGACCTCGGTCTTCTCGGTATCACGGTAGGCGAGGAGGACGGTGGCGCGGGACTCGGCTACCTTGCGCACGTCGTTGCGATGGAAGAAATCAGTCGCGCATCGGCGTCAATCGGTCTGTCCTACGGTGCGCATTCGAATCTTTGCGTCAATCAACTGCGTCGCTGGGCATCGCCCGAACAAAAACAAAAATATTTGCCGAAGCTGATATCCGGCGAACACGTTGGCGCGCTGGCCATGAGCGAGCCCGGCGCCGGTTCCGACGTGATGGGAATGCGCACGACGGCAGTCCGGGACGGCGATCACTATGTGCTGAACGGCAACAAGATGTGGATCACCAACGGGCCCGAAGCGGACACCTCGATCGTGTATGCGGTCACCGGAGCGGACAAACCCAAGTCGGAAAAACTCAGCGCATTCATCGTTGAGAAGGATTTTTCGGGATACTCCGTGGCGCAAAAACTCGACAAGCTCGGCATGCGCGGTTCGGATACCAGCGAGATCGTCCTGGAAGATTGCCGGGTACCGGCTGCAAACCTGCTCGCGACGGAAGGCAAGGGGGCGGGTATCCTGATGAGCGGGCTCGACTACGAGCGACTGGTGCTCGGCGCGGGCCCGCTGGGTATCATGCGCGCATGTTTTGATCTGGTCATGCCCTACGTGCATGATCGCAAGCAGTTTGGCAAGCCGATAGGTACGTTCCAGCTGATGCAGGGCCAGATCGCGGACATGTACACGACGATGAACGCCTGCCGCGCCTATGTATACGCCGTGGCGAAGGCCTGCGACAAGCAACAACCGACACGCTTCGATGCGGCCGGCTGTATTCTGTTTGCAGCGGAAAAAGCCACCTGGATGGCCGGCGAAGCGGTGCGTGCGCTGGGCGGGAACGGTTATATTAATGAGTATCCCGCAGGGCGCCTCTGGCGAGATGCGAAACTTTACGAAATAGGGGCGGGGACCAGCGAAATTCGCCGTATGCTGATCGGGCGCGAACTCTACGAAGCGACCGGCTGATTCGGGCAGGTCGCGAGAAACAATGCCGCAAATCGAAAGCAAAATAAAAACAGACTCCGAAGACTTTGCGGCAAACGACGCGGCAAATCGCGAACTGGCCGCAGATCTCAGGACGGTGTGCGAAAAAGTAGCGCAGGGCGGCAGCGAACGCTCCCGCGAACGCCACCTGTCGCGAGGAAAACTGCTGCCCCGCGATCGCATTCGCTCGGTCGTTGATCGTGGCGCACCGTTTCTGGAAATCGGGCAACTCGCGGCTTACGGCCTGTACAAGGACGAAGTGCCGTCCGCCGGCGTCATAACGGGCATTGGCCAGGTACACGATGTCGACTGCATGATTATTGCGAACGATGCGACCGTCAAAGGCGGCTCCTATTACCCGCTAACCGTCAAGAAACATCTTCGCGCCCAGGAAATCGCCGGACAAAATCGCCTGCCCTGCATTTACCTGGTCGATTCCGGCGGCGCGTTTCTGCCGCTGCAGGACGAAGTGTTTCCCGATCGCGAGCATTTCGGCCGCATCTTCTACAACCAGGCGCATCTGTCGGCGCAGGGCATTCCGCAAATTGCCGCGGTCCTCGGCTCCTGTACCGCCGGCGGCGCTTACGTGCCGGCCATGTGTGATGAAGCAGTCATCGTGAAGAATCAGGGCACGATATTTCTGGGCGGTCCGCCGCTGGTCAAAGCCGCGACGGGCGAAATCGTCGATGCCGAATCCCTGGGTGGCGGCGACGTACATTCGAGAATATCCGGCGTCACGGATTATCTCGCCAATAACGATACGGAGGCACTCGCAACCGTTCGCGAACTCGTATCGAACCTGAATTGGAGGAAGCAGGTCAACCTGGAGCTGCGCGAACCGGCCGAGCCGAATTATCCGGCCGAAGAGTTGTACGGAATAATCACGCGCGAGTTTCGATTCCCGTATGACGTCCGCGAGTTGATTGCGAGGCTGGTCGACCGCTCCGAATTCCAGGAATTCAAGCAGCTCTATGGCCGAACGCTGGTTTGCGGCTTTGCACATCTCTATGGATACCCCGTCGGCATCGTCGCCAACAACGGCATCCTGTTTTCCGAATCGGCGCTCAAGGGCGCGCATTTCGTTCAGCTGTGCAACCGCCGCGGCATACCGCTGGTGTTTCTGCAGAACATCACCGGCTTCATGGTGGGCAGGAAGTACGAACAAGGCGGCATCGCCAAAGATGGCGCCAAGATGGTCAACGCCGTGGCGACCGCTTCGGTGCCGAAATTCACGGTTATCATTGGCGGGTCGTTCGGGGCGGGGAATTACGCGATGTGCGGCCGCGCATATGGCCCGCGCATGCTGTGGATGTGGCCGAACGCAAGGATTTCCGTCATGGGTGGCGAGCAGGCATCGCTCGTGCTATCGACCGTCAGGCGCGAGGGCCTCGAAGCAAGAGGCGAATCTTTTACTGAAAAGGAATTGCTGAATTACGAAAGGCGCATCCGGCGCCAGTACGAGAAACAGGGTCATCCATATTATTCGAGTGCGCGCCTGTGGGACGACGGCGTCATCGATCCCGTCGACACCCGAAAGATTCTCGGGCAGGGCATATCGGCTTCCATGAACAACCCGCGATCGGTCGAGGCGCCGCAGGGAATATTCCGCATGTAATCGCCGCCAATAATGCTGACTATCTGAATTCGGTATGATGCAGTGAACAACCAGGCGGAGCATTACATGAGCGATCTAAAGAATAAGACGGTCTTTATCAGCGGCGGCAGCCGTGGCATCGGGCTGGCAATTGCCAAGCGCGCTGCACAGGACGGCGCCAATATCATCATCGCGGCGAAGACCGCGGAGCCTCACCCGAAATTGCCGGGGACAGTCTATACGGCGGCGGAGGAAATCGAGGCTGCCGGCGGTAAGGCATTGCCATGCATCTGCGATATCCGCGACGAGAAGGCCGTGCAGGCGGCGGTTGCGGCCGGCGTCGAGAAATTCGGCGGGATCGATGTTTGCGTGAACAATGCGAGTGCGATTTCGTTGACGCCGACCCTGCAGACCCCGATGCACCGATTCGACCTGATGCACCAGATCAATACGCGGGGGACGTTCCTGGTTTCGAAAACCTGTCTGCCGCACCTGCTCGAGTCAGATAATCCGCACATCCTGAACCTGGCGCCGCCGCTGAATATGCTGGAGAAGTGGTTCAAGAACCACGTGGCTTACACAATGGCGAAATTCGGCATGAGCATGTGTGTGCTGGGCATGGCGGGTGAGTTTCGCGAGCAGGGTGTCGCAGTGAATGCGCTGTGGCCGAGGACGGCGATCGCGACGGCGGCGATCAAGAATCTGCTCGGTGGCGATCAGATGATCAATCGCTCGCGCAAGCCGGAGATCATGGCCGATGCGGCACACTTCATCCTGACGCAACCCAGCAGGGAGTTCACCGGCAATTTCTGTATCGATGACGAGATCATGGAGCGCGCGGGCGTAACGGACCTGACGGCGTACGCGGTCGACCCGTCGCAGGACCTCATGCCGGACTTTTTTGTCGAACCCCGATGACCTCGCGGCAGGAACAGTTCTCCGGTACGCGCGATGTGCTGGAAGCGCATCGCTTCGATCCCGAGCCGCTGCAGGAATACATGCTGTCGCATGTCGAGGGCTTCCACGGTCCGTTGAGCGTACGTCAGTTCAGGGGCGGCCAGTCCAATCCGACCTACCTGCTCGAATCTCCGTCGGGGCGATACGTCCTGCGCCGCAAACCGCCGGGCAGGCTCTTGAAGTCGGCGCACGCCGTGGACCGCGAATTTCGGGTAATCAGCGCGCTTTATGCCGCCGACTACCCGGTGCCGCGGCCATACGCGCTGTGCGAGGACGAGGAAGTCGTCGGCACGATGTTCTTCTTAATGGAGTTTGTCGAGGGGCGCATATTCTGGGAACTCGACATGCCGGACTCCGATCCCGCGGAAAGAAGGGCGGTGTACGAGCATGCGAATCAGACCATTGCCGACTTGCATACCATCGATTACGAGAGGATCGGTCTCGCAGATTACGGCAAGCCCGGCAATTACTTTGCGCGACAGATTTCGCGCTGGTCGAAACAGTACGTGGCCTCTGAAACCGGCAAGATCACTGCGATGGATAAATTGATGGAGTGGCTCCCGCAAAATATCCCGGCCGATGAGTCTGCGGCGATCGTTCACGGCGACTATCGTCTCGACAACATGATCATTCACCCGACAGAACCGCGAATAATAGCGGTCGTCGACTGGGAGCTATCGACGATCGGGCATCCTCTCGGAGATTTCACCTATCACCTTATGGCCTGGCAAATGCCCGAGATCGGCATTGGCAGCACTGGCCTTAAAGACAAGGATCTCGAGGCGCTGGGCATTCCATCGGAAGAAGAATATGTCGCGCTGTATTGTGCAAGAACCGGGAGGACCGCTGGTATTGCGAATCGCGATTTTTATTCCGCATACAATTTTTTCCGCATTGCGGCGATCCTGCAGGGAATTGCCGGGCGTGTGCGGGACGGCACGGCAGCAAGCGTGCACGCCGAACGAGCGGCGAAAGCGGTGGCGCCACTGGCTGAGCTGGGCTGGGAACGCGCGCAGCAAGCGTCGATGCTTTAGAAAAAATCGCTCGGCTGCTTTTCGATTAATGTCTTGACCATGACGACCGCGGATTCGCGCTTGTCGTAATAGCCGGCCACCTGCCCGACAAAACGAAATCCCAGTCGCTCGTAAAAGCGTCTCGCCGGCTGATTGCCGGCTCTGACTTCGACCCGGATGTGCCGCATGCCGGCCGTCCTGCATGATCGTTCCAGCCATGCGAGAAGCTTCCGGCCGATACCTGTGCGTTGCATCTTCGCCGTAACCGCCAGCAGGTACAGGTGCGAATCCTGGTCGCGAAACTTCATGATGGCGAATCCTGCCAGGCGGCCATCGACACTGGCAACGAGGACCATGGTTTCCCTGTCCTTGATGGCCTGTCGCACGCGGAAGGGCGTCCAGCGCCAGTTCAGGCCGTGCTCGACGAGCAGGCGTGACATCGACGCGATGGCGCTCGCTTCAGAAATGTGAGCAGCCCTCAGGACCAGGGATTCGTCCATATTCATGCCAGCGAGTTTTATGCGGTGGTGGCTTGAAGGTCAAGGCTTTCGCTTGCCGCCCACCCGTCACGATCCTAAAATGCAGGCCCCCTGCAGCAATGCTCCCGGAATAACTGACCGCAACGAAATCCAGCATGCCGATCAATTACGACGCACTGATGTCGACTTCGGTACTCGACGAACCTTTCGAGTACACGGAAAAAGACACCATGCTCTATGCCATCGGAGTCGGCTTCGGCGGCGATCCGATGGATCAGCACGAGTTGCGCTACGTATCAGAGCTTCGGGCACTGCGCACTGTGCCATCGATGGCCAGCATGGTCATCCCGATAAATCTGCTCGATGACAGCGGCTGGGACCGCAGCAAGGTACTGCACTGTGAGCAGCGTCTCGAGCTGTACCGGCCCTTGCCGCCGGCGGCAAAACTGCTGACCAATCACCGCGTCGTCGGCGTCTATGACCATGGCGCAGACCGCGGCGCCAGGATCCTGATCGAATCCGAGGCCCGGCTGGCGCGCGACGACACCGTCCTGTTTACGCTCGGCAGTACCTTGCTCGCGCGCGGTGACGGCGGTTTCGGTGGCCCATCCGGAACGGGCGCAACGCTGCACCAAGTGCCGGAACGCGAGCCCGACCTGCGTTGTGACCTTGCGACACGCCCCGACCAGGCCCTGATCTTTCGCTTGTCGGGCGATTTCAATCCGCTGCATGCCGATCCGCTCTATGCACGGCGCGCAGGATTCGCTGCGCCGATCCTGCATGGTCGATGCACCTACGGCGTCGCCTGTCATGCAATATTGAAGACGATCTGTGATTACGACTTCACATTGATTTCCGGTCTGGATGCACGCTTTTCCTCGCCGGTCTATCCCGGTGACCGCATAACGACAGAAATGTGGCAGGACCGAAACATTGTCTCGTTCCGTTGCCGTGTGCAGGAACGCGACGTTACGGTGATCGACAACGGCAGGTGCACGCTCGTCCCCTAAGGAACAGCTTGCCGCGGCGCGACTGCCCGTCTGCCCGTAATTTCGTATTGCAGGACCAGCACCTCACGGACCCGCAGTGTACCGAGAGCCGCTTTGAAGGGTTTCAGTCCGAGATCTCGATGCCTGATTTCCAGTTGGCCGCTTGCGACAAGCGTATCGCCGGACAAGACGATCCGCGCCGGAAAAACGAGCGCAAATTCCTGGCCCCTTAAACCGACTGTGGCTTCAACTCCAATCTCGGGCATGCTGCCTGTGATCCCCGTTGATCGAATCTGGATCGAAGGATACTGCTCTTCCTGCAACAGTTTTTTTCCCAGCATGTTGCTGCGGGTGCCGGCAATGTCATTTTCCGGTATCTGGCCGGAAAAGTCCGGACCGGCAAGCGACCGCTGTTCCGGCCTGTCCACCGCGAGCTCGCCGACGGCAAATTCGAGCTGCAACTCCGAATGCAGCGGGTCAGGTGCGAGCAGTATCGTTCCCCGGATGCCACCATGTGAAACGACGTGATTGTGTCCCAGGCCGCGCAGCAAGCCGCCCCGGTATACGAGTACGCGCAGCCAGCTTGCGCCGCTGTCGACATGGAATAACGCCGCATAGCCATCTGCCGTTTCTTCCTGCGCGGCCGCAAATGGCAGCGCGATGCCGAGCAGGCCGATGGCCAGGCACCGCAAGCCCGGCAAACAGGAAAATTGGCCGGTATTGGCGGTCATGCAGTGATATTACTCTGCTTTGCGCTGTTAGACTTGGCTGGTCAAATGGGAGAAGCAGATGAGTGAGCGGGTCAGGGTCGACATCGAAGATGGTGTCGCAATTGTCATGCTGAATCGCGAGGACAAACATAACGCGCTGGATATGGAAATGTTCGAAGCGCTGGTTGCAACAGGCGATTCATTGAAGGATGTCCCTTCCATACGCGCAGTTGTCCTGCACGGTGCGGGGAAGAATTTCTGTGCCGGCATCGATGTGTCCGTGTTCGGCGGTGACGGAATCGGCGCCGTCGGCGGCAAACTTATGGACCCTCGAAAACGGTCTCCGGCAAACATCTTTCAGAGCGCAGCCTGGGTATGGCAGGAAGTTCCGGTTCCCGTAATCGCGGCATTGCAAGGTGTTGTTTTCGGGGGTGGCCTGCAAGTCGCGCTGGGCGCTGACATCCGCTACGCGACACCCGATGTGCAGCTGTCCATCATGGAGATCAAATGGGGGCTGATACCCGATATGGCGATAAGCAGCACTGCGCGCCATTTATTGAGGCCCGACAAATTCAAGGAAATGGCTTTCACCGGACGCATCGTGACCGGCAGCGAGGCGGCGGAGGCGGGGCTGGTTACGGCATTGACGGACAGACCGCTGGAGGCGGCTAATGCACTGGCGCGTGAAATCGCCGGACATTCACCTGACGCGATTCGCAGTATCAAGAAGTTGCTGCATGACACCTGGCAGGCAGACACGCCACCCTCATTGCGCCGTGAAGCCGAATTACAGCTGGCCGTGATGCAAGGGGCTAATCAGGCGGAGGCGGTACTGGCCAATGTCGAGAAAAGAGCGCCCGATTTCAAAGATCCGTAGCCGTGAAATCTGCCATGGTGCAAAGTAGAATTATGTCTTGCCGCATGGAACTTGCAGGGGCAGGGGGACTCCAAATCAGCGTAGCCAGCAACGAATTTGCTGCCAGGTAAAATATTTTGAATAAAAGGTTGGCATTCATCACGGGCCTGCTCGCAGCGCTCTGCTGCACGGCGGCCGTGGCACAGGACTACAAACCATTTCCCGGTGTATCAGCGGACCAGCGAACGCTCAAGATGCAGGAACGGGTGGATGAGTTGTACGAAGCCGGCGACTACAAACGCGCATTTTTTATATACGAGAAGGAACTCGCGCCTCGCGGCGACAAGTATGCGCAATACATGGTCGGATACATGCACCTCAAAGGGCAAAGTGTGCCGCGGGACAAGGTCCGGGCGCTGGCCTGGTATCGCCTGAGTGCGGAGCGGGGTTACCAGGTACTGGAAGAGGCAAGAGACGAACTGGCCCGTACGATGACGCCAGAGCAAATGGAGGCATCCAACGCGATTTTACTGGATCTGCTGCAGAGGCTCGGCGACACGACACTGATCATGAAGTTGATTCAGCACGATATGGATATCCTGAAACGCCGGACCGGAACACACATTTCATCATCGAACATTTCGTCACCAATCGTCACGATCACGCCGTCCGGCATTCCTCAGGATCCGAATTTTTATCGCAATGTACGTCGACGCCTCGAGGCACGACTGAACTATCTCGAAACCAACGTCATGATCAGGGATGTTCCGCTCGAATCTGAAGACGAACGGCTGCGCCAATTCGAAGAACAGGTCAAATCCGAGCTCGCTGCAATCGATATTCCCTGACTATTTCTCCGCTTTGACCGGTCTGAGCCCCGCGGTCAGGATGTCAGGAAACTTCTCAAGGATCTCTCGCCCCATTTTGCTATCGCCGTGAAACCATTTCGGGATCCAGTTGATGGATCCCATGACGGCATTGCCGGTCATGCGCACGTTGCATGGCGCGATGCTGCCGTCGGCGATGCCTTCTTCGAGAATCTCTTCGAAGCCCAGGCTGTGACGCCGCGATACTTCCAGGATCTCGTTGCGATGCGAACGCTTAAGCGAGGGGATTTCACTCATGATGGCGACGGGACCACGATCGCCGACCATGATCTCGATATGATAGGCAATGTACAGATACGCTTTTTCGAATCCGTTGCGACCCTCTTCTTTGCCGCGATCCATCGCCTCTCTTCCCAGTTCCGCGGCGCGCAGGTAACACTGGTGCACGAGTTCTTCCTTGTTCTTGACATAGTAATAGAGCGCTGCGTCAGTAAGCCCCAGGTGGCGCGATACGTCTTTCAACGAAGTTCCGCTGAAACCTTTCTGGTTAAAGCAAGTGGCCGCCGCTTTCAATATACGGTGCCGCTGCGCCTCGAAGCGGGTTTCATCCGCGACTCTTGCCATTTCTTCTGCTCTTCCTCAGTCGATTTCAGAAAATCGGTAACTGGTACTTGAGTTCTCCGCCGGAGTCGATTATTTTAATGCAGATTAAAATTTTTGCAATCGTAGAACGCATTGATTTGTAACAAAATTTCCGCTTAAAAACGGGAAAATCCGGCGCAAACGGTCGGAGGATCACGGTCCATGAGCACCGCCGCAAACGACTTGCCCGAGGCATCGGGCAAAACCGACAAGCCACCGCTGCGCTTCGTTACCGCCGCCTCCCTGTTCGATGGCCACGACGCGGCGATCAACATCATGCGGCGCCTGATCCAGGCGCAGGGAGCGGAGGTCATCCATCTCGGGCATAACCGCAGCGTGGACGACATCGTACGCGCGGCGATACAGGAAGACGCCGACGGCATCGCAGTCAGTTCCTACCAGGGCGGCCACACGGAATTTTTCAAGTACATGGTGGATCGCCTGGCCGAACTCGGGGCGCCGCATATCAAGGTTTTTGGTGGCGGCGGCGGCACGATTACGCCGGATGAAATATCGGAATTGATGCAATACGGGGTCGAGCGTATTTATCACCCCCACGACGGCATGCAGATGGGTCTCGTTGAAATGATCCGGGACCTGGTCCACCGCACAGAGGCAGGCCGTGTCGCAACGCGCCCACCGTCGGACTCGACTTCCGACAATGTGCTGGACATAGCGGCCAATATTTCGGCGATCGAGGAAGGTCTCTACGACGAAACCCGGCTCGCGGCATTGCGCAAGGAATGGCAGGTAAAGGCGGGCAATGTGCCGGTAATCGGCATCACGGGTACTGGCGGTTCCGGAAAAAGCAGCGTTACCGACGAAATCCTCAATCGTTTCCTGGGTTGCTATCCAGAGATGCGCATCGCCGTACTCGCGGTCGATCCAACGCGCCGGCGCACGGGTGGCGCCCTTCTCGGCGATCGCATTCGCATGAATACCCTGCGCTCCGATCGCGTCTATATGCGCTCGATTGCGACGCGCAGGCAGCACCTTGCGACCAGCGAGATGCTGGCCGATCACATCCTGTTCCTGAAATCGCGCGGATTCGACCTGGTGATCGTCGAGACGGCCGGCATCGGGCAAAGCGACAGCGAAATCGTCGACATGGTGGATTTCTCTGTTTACGTCATGACCAGCGACTATGGCGCGGCCAGTCAGCTGGAAAAAATCGACATGCTCGATTTTGCGGAGCTCGTCGTACTGAATAAATATGACAAGCGCGGCGCGGAAGATGCCTTGCGCGACATTCGAAAACAATGGAAACGCAATCACGCGAAATTCGACGTGGCCGATGAGGATATTCCCGTCTACCCGACGATTGCGAGCCAGTTCAATGATCCCGGTATCAGCTGGATGTTCTATCAGCTGTGCCAGCGGCTCGCTGCAAAACTGGCTCTCGACGCTGACAGGTGGACGCCCGGCCTCGATGTCAGGGAGCGGGAACCGCGAGCGATGGCAATTATTCCGGGTTCGCGAATTCGTTACCTCGCCGAGATCAGCGAACAGGGCCGCGAGATAAATTCTTCAATCGAAAAGCAGGCCGCCGCTGCAAGTCGACTGCAGCACCTGCATGAAGCGCTGAAGGAACTCGAGGATCCCGACCTGCCGGAACCGTTCGAAAAATATCCCGCCAGTGCGCTGGCGGGCTGCGAAGACCGGTCGATCCTGGTATTGCGCCAGCGTTACCAGGAAGCCATCGGGGACATCAGCACGGAAGGATTGAAGCTGCTTGCCGACTGGCCCGCGCGTCTCCAAGGCATACGGGCGGAGCAATACAGCTACGAGGTCCGCGGCAAGGAAGTGACGGGTGCAAATTACACGGAAAGCCTCAGCCACCAGAAGATTCCCAAGATTGCAGCGCCGCAATGCAGCGATTGGGGAGGACTGCTGCGTTTCCTGATGAAGGAAAACCTGCCGGGCTCGTATCCGTATACCGGCGGTGTCTACCCGTATCGCAGACTCTCGGAAGATCCGACGCGGATGTTCGCGGGAGAAGGCACGCCGGAGCGCACCAATCGCCGTTTTCACTATCTGTCGAAAGGCCAGGATGCGGCCAGGTTGTCCACGGCGTTCGATTCGGTGACGCTCTACGGGGAGGATCCCCACGAGCGACCGGATATTTACGGCAAGGTCGGGAACTCCGGGGTGTCGATCGCTTCGGTCGACGATATGAAGAAGCTGTATTCCGGCTTCGATCTTTGCGACCCGGCGACGTCGGTTTCCATGACGATCAACGGGCCCGCTCCGATGATCCTCGCCTTTTTCATGAATACCGCGATCGATCAGCAGGTCGAAAAACACCTGAAGGAAGCGGGTGACTGGGAAGCGGCGCAGAAAAAGATTGACGCGCATTTCGCGGGCAAGAAACGGCCCGAATATGTCGGCGAATTGCCGCCAGGCAATGACGCACTGGGTCTCGGTTTACTCGGTATCTCCGGCGACAAGCTGGTTTCGCCCGGGACCTATGCAGAAATCAAGAAGCGTACGCTCGCATCGGTCCGCGGAACGGTGCAAGCGGATATCCTGAAAGAGGACCAGGCGCAGAACACCTGCATTTTTTCGACCGAGTTCGCGATGAAAATGATGGGTGACGTACAGCAATACTTCATTGACCACAATGTACGCAATTACTACAGCGTCTCGATAAGCGGGTACCACATTGCCGAGGCCGGCGCCAATCCGATCAGCCAGCTGGCATTCACTCTGTCCAACGGTTTCACGATCGTCGAGTATTACCTGGCGCGTGGCATGAATATCGACGACTTCGCGCCTAATCTGAGCTTCTTCTTTTCCAACGGCATGGATCCGGAATACACGGTCATCGGTCGCGTCGCGAGACGGATCTGGGCAAGAGCCATGCGCGAGCGTTACGGCGCGAGCCCCCGCAGCCAGATGCTCAAGTACCACGTGCAGACTTCAGGCCGCAGCCTGCACGCGCAGGAAATCAGCTTTAACGATATTCGTACGACATTGCAGGCGCTGTACGCCCTGTTCGACAATTGCAACAGCCTGCATACCAATGCGTTTGACGAAGCCGTCACCACTCCCACCGAGCAGTCAGTGCGCCGCGCAGTCGCGATCCAGATGATCATTTCGAAGGAACTCGGCCTCAATTACTGCGAAAACCCGTGGCAGGGATCATTCATCATTGACGAACTGACCGACCTCGTGGAAGAAGCCGTTTACACGGAGTTCGAGCGGATTTCCGAACGCGGCGGCGTGCTTGGGGCCATGGACACCATGTACCAGCGGGGCAAGATCCAGGAGGAGAGCCTTTACTACGAAAGCAAGAAGCACGACGGCTCCTACCCCCTGGTCGGTGTCAACATGTTCCTGCCCAAGAAGGGCCAGGAGGATGAAGTGCATGATCTGGAGCTGATTCGCTCGACCGAATCCGAGAAGTGCGAGCAGATTGACCACGTCAGGCGTTTCCAGGAGATGCACGCAGGGGAGAGCGAGGCCGCCATTGCCAGGCTGAAGGACGTCGCGCGCAAGCGCGGCAATGTGTTCGAGGAACTTATGGATACGGTCAAGTCCAACTCCCTGGGCCAGATATCGGCAGCGCTTTACGAGGTTGGCGGCGAATATCGCCGAAATATGTGACCGATCAAAACGGATGCCGAAATGGTATCGTTAAGAGCCCGCCGAGTGGGGCTGTAAAAAGATCGGGGCTGAGCCGTTGATCAACGCAAAATTCAAATCGTTTTTCATTCTGCCTGCGGCGACCATCAGCCTGTTGCTGCTGATCTGGGCTCTGGTCGAAATCGTCATCGGCGGCTATGAACGCGCGGCCTGGGCCGGTGCCGCAATTACGGCGTTGCCGCTGCCATTCCTGATTCTGAGGTTGATGGTCAAGCCGGTGGCGCGCACGAGCGAAAGCCTTCCGTTCCTGCTGCTCCTGTCGGCCGTTGGTGTGATGATTTCGGCGTGGGAAAAATTCATGGAAGGCGTCGCGGGCTGGACACCACTGACTGTCGCTCTCGTCAACGCCGGCATCATGCTGCTCTACGTTTTCTGGTATTCGCGATTTGGCCGCATTGAAAGTGGCCAGCTCGCGGTCGGTGAAAAA
This sequence comes from Woeseiaceae bacterium, assembly GCA_041555515.1. Classification (GTDB taxonomy): domain Bacteria; phylum Pseudomonadota; class Gammaproteobacteria; order Steroidobacterales; family Woeseiaceae; genus SZUA-117. Next base: position 3,202 of record JBFFKF010000031.1, on the reverse strand, counting down.
TTGCCGGAATTCAGACTTCGGGACGCGGACGGAAATGAAATCGGATCCGAGGACTTCGCGGGTTCGCCGGTGGTGTTGCTGTTCTATCGTGGCAACTGGTGCCCGTTTTGCAGGGCACAAATCGGGGAAATCGTGGATCGCTACCGGGAAATGCAGGAAATGGGCATCAAGGTCGCCCTGATCAGCCCGCAGTCCGACGCACACAGCAGGCAACTGGCCGCCACGCACGACGTGCCGCTCCACTTCCTGGTCGACGCAGAGAACAGGTTTGCAGAGTCACTGGGCATCGCGATCGATCACGGTGTCCCGATGGGCATTGCGGGTGGCTATTCAGCCCGCACCGTGATGCCCACCATTGTCGTGTCCAATGCCAATGGCACGATTATCTTCTCCGATCAGACCGACAACTATCGCGTGCGGCCCGAGCCGGATGTGTTCCTGGCCATTCTGCGCAGAAGCGAGGCGGTCGCCCAGTGAATGATTCCGCAATACAAAGCATTCTCGACAACCCGACGCTTTACGAGGGCACCTACCTGGAATTTCTCGGTTTCAGGTTGACCGAGTGGAAACAAGGCTTCGCCAGGCTCGAGATGCCGGTGCGACCGGAGCACCGCAATACGGTTGGCTTTCTTCACGGAGGCGTCATCGCGTCATTGCTGGACATCGCGGGTGCCGTGTCGGGCAGCTTTGGCACATCAGAAAAATTCGTATCGGTTACGGTTAACCTGAACTGCAATTACCTGTCTCCGCTGCGCGCCGAGTCCGTCATCGTCGAGGGTGAACTTGTAAGGGCGAACAAATCGCTGTTCTTTGCCCAGGCCAGGTTGCTGGATCCGGAACAAAAGCGACTTTGCGCGACCGCGACCGGTACTTACAAGAAACAGGAACGTCACACCACAATCGGATAATAACCAGAAAGGATCGTCATGGATCTCTTTAATCTTGGGGGCAAGGTTGCGCTCATCACGGGGGCGGGTAGCGGTCTCGGGCGGCAATTTGCGCAAACGCTGGCTGGAGCGGGCGCAGTGGTCGTGCTCGCGGCCAGGCGGCGCGAAAAACTCGAAGAGACGGCGCAAAAAGTGCGGGACGCGGGTGGCCAGGCTATTTGCCTGGAACTCGATGTCACTGACGCGCTCTCGGTCACGAATTGTATGCGCGAGACAGTGAGCGAAGCGGGCGTGCCGGATATCCTCGTCAACAATGCCGGCATCGCGAAACAGACTTATCTCACCGATATCAGCGAGGAAGACTGGGACGCTGTCCTCGATACCAATCTGAAAGGCGTGTTCATGATGGCCCAGGCCGTGGCGAAATCGATGATCAATGCCGATAAGCCGGGCAGCATCATCAATATCGCGTCGATACTCGGCTTGCGAGTCAGCAAGACCGTCGCTTCGTATATCGCCGCCAAGGCGGGAGTCGTGCAGTTGACAAAGGCGATGGCGCTCGAGTGGGCGCGTCACAATATTCGCGTCAACGCGCTGGCACCCGGCTATTTCGTTACCGAGATCAACCTGGAACAGCTTGGTGACGGAAAAGTTCACGAGTTTGCGAAACAACGCGTGCCGATGGGTCGCGTCGGGGAACTGCCTGAAATCGCCGGTCCGCTGCTGTTGCTGGCATCGGATGCCGGGAGTTACATGACGGGGAGCATCGTCACCGTCGACGGCGGCCACCTCTGCAGTCCCCTTTAGAGTTTCTGATACGGGAGTGTGCATGGGTCCACTCAACGGTTTCAGGATCATCGAGATCGCCGGCATCGGGCCGGGGCAATTCTGCGGCATGCTGCTGGCCGACATGGGTGCCCGGCTGATTCGCATCGACCGCAAGACGGATGCCGGTCTCGGCATCGGCATGCCGGCAAAATACAACCTGATGAACCGCAGCCGTCCGGCGATAGGCGTCGACCTCAAGAGCGAAGCAGGCGTCAATCTGGTGCTGAAACTCTGCGAATCGGCGGATGCCCTGTTCGAGGGTTTCCGGCCAGGCGTTATGGAGCGCCTCGGGCTCGGACCCGACCAGTGTATGGCAAGAAATGCAAGACTGGTCTACGGGCGAATGACTGGCTGGGGACAGAGCGGACCGCTGGCGGACGCCGTCGGCCATGATGGTAATTACGCCGCGCTTGCCGGCGTTATCGGCGCGATTGGCGAGAAGGACGGTCCGCCGTCGATCCCGCTGAACCTGACGGCTGATTTCGGCGGCGGCGGCGCCTACCTCGCCATCGGGATTCTTGCCGCGTTACTCGAGGCCAATCGCTCCGGCAAGGGGCAAGTCGTGGATGCCACAATGGTTGACGGCGCTGCCTCGTTGATGACACTTTTTTATGGATTGCACGCGGCCGGTTACTGGCGGGATGAGCGTGGCAGCAACATTCTCGACGGTGGAGCGCCGTTTTATCGCGCCTATCGCACGAGTGACGACAAGTACATCATCGTCTGTGCCATCGAAAGTAAATTCTTCAGGGCGCTGATCGAATCGCTGCACATCGACGACATCAGTCCATCCGAACAGCACGCGCGAGACAAATGGCCGCAGCAGATCGAACGCTTCGAAGCAGTCTTTGCCAGCAAGACGCGCGACGAGTGGCGCGATTTGCTTGAAGGAACGGACGCCTGTTTCGCGCCCGTTCTTTCACTATCGGAAGCGCCAAAACACGAGCACAATATTGCGCGGGGCACCTTTGTCGATATCGATGGCATCACGCAACCTGCGCCGGCGCCGCGATTCTCGCGGACGGTGTCGGCAGTCAGCCAGGCTGCGGCGGCAACGAGTCGGGACCTTCGCGATGTATTGTCGGCCTGGGGACTGGCGGAATCGGAAATCGACGAATTGGCGGCCGGAGAGTGACTGACACTATCCGGCCGGTCGCAGATTCGATCCTGGGCACGATAGGCCAGACGCCGCTGGTCGAACTCGGACGCATCACCGATAACATCGATGGCCGGATTCTCGCCAAGCTCGAATTCCTGAACCCGGGTTTCTCGAAAAAGGACCGCGCTGCGTTGCGGATCATCGAGGAGGCCGAAGCATCCGGCGAGCTCGAGCCCGGCCAGACGGTCATCGAGCTCACCAGCGGCAACATGGGCACCGGGCTGGCGATCGTTTGCGCCGCGAAGGGTTACCCGTTCCTCGCGGTGATGTCGAAAGGCAATACGCCGGAACGTGCGCGCATGATGCGCGCTCTGGGTGCGGAGGTGGT
>JBFFKF010000030.1:0-25293 GCA_041555515.1 Woeseiaceae bacterium | reverse complement strand
GCCTCGACGAATCGTTCGTCGAGGCGGCCCGCTTGTGTCGCAATACTGATGGTCGGGTGGTGGTCACGGGCATGGGTAAATCCGGACATATCGGCGGAAAAATTGCGGCGACACTCGCAAGCACGGGCACACCGTCTTTTTTTATGCATCCGGCCGAAGCAAGCCATGGCGACCTTGGCATGATCACCGCAAACGATATTCTCCTGGCGGTTTCATACTCGGGAGAAACGCAGGAAGTCGTGACCATACTGCCTCTGGTGAAGCGCATGGGCGCAAAATTGATATCAATGACGGGTAAACCGGGCTCTACACTTGCCATGGCGGCCGACGTTCATCTCGACGTCAGCGTCAGCGAAGAGGCTTGTCCGCTCAATCTTGCTCCGACGGCCAGCACCACCGCGACGCTTGCGATGGGGGATGCGCTGGCGGTGGTGCTGCTCGAAAGTCGCGGCTTTACGGAAGAGGACTTTGCGCTGTCGCATCCGAGCGGCAGTCTCGGCAAACACTTGGATCATCTGCGAAGAGTCGAGGATGTAATGCGCACCGGCGACAAGGTTCCTGCCGTCGATGCTCAATTCAGCCTGCGTGACAGCCTCGTGGAGATGTCGGAGAAAGGGCTCGGCATGACCGCTATCGTCGACGACAAGCGCCGCATACTCGGCATATTTACAGATGGTGACCTGCGGCGGGCGCTGGATGCGGGAACCAACGTCCATGAGACTGAAATTGGCGCAGTTATGCACCGCGATTGCATTACGGTAAGGCCGGAAACAATGGCCGCAGAAGCCGTGCATTTGCTGGAAGAGAATAAGATTACGGCTCTTCTGGTCGAAGATCAGAATGGCATCTTGGTCGGGGCGCTCAATATCCATGACCTGTTCCGTGCGGGCGTAATGTGAATTCGGTGGATCGGCAAAGTGTCCCCGGAGACCTCGACCTGGTCGTGTTCGATGTCGACGGCGTCCTTACCGATGGCCGGCTCTGGCTGTCGGATGATGGCGTGGAGTCGAAAGCATTCAATACACAGGACGGTTTCGGGATTCGCCAGCTTTTGCATGCGGGTCTGGAAGTCGCGGTCATCAGTGGCCGGCGATCGAACGCCGTCGAAAAAAGAATGTCAGAACTGGGAGTACGTCATGTTTTTATGGGCTGCGACGACAAAGTTGCCGCTTTTCGGTCACTTATCAATGAGCTCGGCGTCAACACGGCGAATACCGCATATGTCGGTGACGATGTGCCCGATATTCCGCTGTTGCGCGCTGCCGGCGTGGCGATTGCCGTGGCCAATGCCGTCGCTGAAGTGAAGGCCGAGTGTGCATTGACGACTACGGCGCCCGGCGGACAGGGAGCCGTGAGAGAGGTCTGCGACCTGATACTCGCAGCGCGGAAGCCTATTTGAGGAATGTCTTTGTATGAATGCGCGCAACGTAACCACTTTCATCGTGTTGCTGTTCGTCGCCTTCGGCACCTGGTACCTGGCTCGCTCGCTGCAGCCGACTGAAATTTCGGAGACGATTTCGAATGGCGCGATGGAGGGTTTTTATCTCAAGTCCGCGCGCATACTCGGCACCGATGGTCAGGGCCAGTTGTTATATGAGATAGAAGCCGATTTCGTTGAGCAGAAAGAGAGCAACGAAATCGCAATGCAGAATGTGCAGATCAGTTATTCGGCCGATTCACAGGTACCCTGGACGATCAACGCTGACACGGCGACGATAAGCGAGGATCAGAGCCTCGTCAGCTTGAGCGGCCACGTGATCGCGGTCAGTGATGCAGGTTTTGAGGGCCAGGTCACAGAGATTAGAGCCCCACATCTGGATATTGAGCCCACCACTTACCTGGCGCGGACGGACAGCCGGGTGCAAATACGCATCGGCCCGCGCAGCCTGACCGCGACCGGCATGCTAGCATTGCTGCAGGAGAATCAGCTGCAACTGAGGTCTAATGTCAGCGGCAAATTTGTCCCCTAGGGGCCACACCGGAATATGAGCAACAAACATTTCTTCCGACACAATTACTTGCCGGAATTCGCCGGCATCGCCTTGTTGGCAGTGATTTGCTGCATGTCCGTGCGCGCGCAAACCAGCGACCTCAGGTTGCCGATCTCTCTTGATGCCGATTCCACCGACTACGACGGCAAGAGCTCGATGCTGATGTTTCGTGGCTTGCGGCTGACACAGGGTAGCATCGGTATAGAGGCCGACGAGGGCCGTGCAAGCAAGCTCGACTTCGAAGACAGCATCTGGCACTTCAAAGGCAATGTCATTATCGATACCGAAAACGGTCATATCGAGAGTCAGACGGCAGACCTCAAATTCGCTGGCCACCAACTGCGGCTCGCAACCATTACCGGATCGCCGGCGTCTTTCGAGATGAAACGGCCAGGCAGCGACAAGATCACATACGCAGAAGCAGGCAGGCTCGAATATGACTTTGATGCCGGCATTGTCGAATTTTCGGAACAGGCGACGATTACGGAGGGCGGAAACCAGATCTCCAGCAATTACCTCGTCTACAACATAAAAGATCAGCGTATCAATGCGCAATCGAGTGGCGAGGGAGATGAAAAGGTCAGAATCACCTACACACCGGCCGCGACGGTGACCCTGCCTGAGGAGGACCAGGAGCAGTCTGAAAACCAGGATGCAGGGTCGGATGAGATCGTTCCGAACGACGAGGATGTCGACGAGGCAGAGCCAACCGGAGATTTTTTCGGGTGAGTATTCTGAGCGTTCAGGATATTTCCAAGCGCTACAAATTTCGCGAAGTCGTCAAAGGAATCTCGCTCGAAATAACCAGTGGCGAAGTAGTCGGCCTGCTGGGTCCTAACGGTGCCGGTAAGACGACCGCTTTTTACATGATCGTCGGACTGATCACGTCGGACCGCGGCCAGATCCTGCTCGACGGACAGGACCTCACCGACCTGCCGATGCACCGCAGAGCCGCACTCGGACTCGGGTATCTGCCGCAGGAGGCGTCGATTTTCCGCAAACTGACGGTCGAGCAAAATATCCTTGCCATACTCGAGAACCGTGAGGAGCTGGATCGGGCGGGACGCGAGCAGGAGCTCGATCAATTACTGGACGAATTGCACGTGGGCCACGTTCGAACAAGCCTCGGCATTAGCCTGTCGGGCGGCGAAAGGCGTCGTGTAGAAATCGCCAGGGCATTGGCCGCCAATCCACGTTTTGTCCTGCTCGATGAGCCATTCGCCGGAGTCGACCCGATCTCTGTTCTGGACATTCAAAGAATAATCAGACACTTAAGTGAACGGGAGATCGGTGTGCTGATTACTGACCATAATGTGCGGGAAACACTCGGAATTTGCTCGAGAGCCTATATACTGAACGATGGAAGCCTGATTGCTTCAGGGTCTCCAGAGGAAATTCTCGAGAATCAGCACGTTCGGGAAGTGTATCTCGGACAGGAGTTCAAGCTCTGAGTCAAAATCCCCTCAATTCCGCATGCGCCACTACATTTGCCGGGATGGGCAGCTCACGTGAAGCAGCGGATAGCATGACTCAGGACACGGTCAATCCATGCTGAAACCTTCACTGCAACTGAAACTCAGCCAGACGCTGACGATGACGCCGCAATTGCAGCAGGCCATTCGCCTGTTGCAGCTCCCGGTACTCGATCTCAGCGCGCAGATTCAGGATGCACTCGAAGAAAACATAATGCTGGAGATGGAGGATCTGCCCGACGTACCGAAGACCAACAACGACACGGTGTCCGAGATAGAAACAATCAAGGCAGAGGACAGCTGGCAAACGTCGTCAATGGAACGTAATCGCGACGGCGGTTGGAACGGTGAGGGTCGCCCGATCAACGAATTCGCCGACCTCAGCGGGCAGACCCTGCGCGAACACCTGCTTTGGCAACTCGAATTGGAAGACTTCAGCCCTCGAGAAGCAATGATCGGCGAAGCAATTATCGACGCGATCAATGACGATGGATACCTGGCGAGTGAGCCCAAAGACATAGAGGACTTATTCGATGTCGAGGCCGGTGTAAGCCATGCGGAAATCGAGTCCGCCCTGGCCAAGGTGCAGCGGCTGGATCCGGTCGGCATCGGCGCGCGCTCCCTTTCCGAATGCCTGGTGCTGCAACTCGAGCAACTCGAAAAATCGACGCCGGGCCTGGATCTCGCCATCCGGCTGGCAAAGGATCATCTCGACCTGATCGCCAGCCAGGAATACGCAGAGTTGCGGCGCAGCCTGAGAACCTCCGAGTCAGACCTCGACGTCGCACTGGCGCTGGTCAGGAGCTGTAATCCCAAGCCAGGACTTGCGGTCAGCCCGGCCGCCCCGGAATACGTTATTCCGGACGTTTTCGTGCGCAAAGTCGACAATCGCTGGCAGGTGGAAATCAGTGCGTCCAGCATACCGCGCCTGTCCGTCAATCAGCAGTATGCCAAGCTCTTGCGCGGCAACGGCAATCATGCCGCTTTGCGCACGCAATTGCAGGAAGCGCGCTGGCTGGTGCGCAGTCTCGAAATCCGCAACGAAACTCTATTGAAAGTAGCCACTTGCATAGTATCGCGTCAAAAAGACTTCCTCGAGCATGGCGACGAGGCCATGAAGCCGTTAGTATTAAGGGACGTGGCTGAATCAATTGGTATGCATGAATCAACTATTTCACGTGTCACAACAAACAAATACATGCATACACCGCGTGGCGTCTTTGAATTCAAATATTTCTTCTCCAGCCACCTCTCAACCGTCGATGGCAATGATCAGTCCTCTACGTCTGTGCGAGCAAAGATTCGCAAGCTCATCGGCGCCGAGAATCCGGCAAAGCCGCTCAGTGACAGTAAGATCGCACAAATGCTCGCCGAGGAAGGTATCAATGTCGCGCGCAGGACAGTCGCCAAATATCGCGAGGCGATGAAGATTTCGTCGTCCAGTGAGAGGCGGGTGAGGCAACCGAAATAGGAATTAAAAATCGTGTCGATTGATTAAAGAGGATTCAAATCTGAATAGATATTCAATATAGAGACGCAGCAGTCATTCGGAACTATTTCCGAAAAGTCTCTTGAAGAACATAAACCACAGGAGAATATTATGCAGCTTAGCGTTACCGGGCATCACGTCGAAGTGTCCGCACCACTAAGGGACTACGTAGAAAACAAGATTGAAAAGATCGAGAGACATTTTGACCATGTTTCAGACGTGCATTGTATTTAAACAGTGGAGAAATTAAGACATAAGGCAGAAGCAACAGTAAGCGTAAACGGCAGTACGATATACGCTGACGCAACTGAAGAAGACATGTATGCGGCCATCGACGGCCTTGTAGATAAACTGACTCGGCAAGTAAAAAAATACAAAGAAAAAATGGTCGATCATCACGCAAAGGAATCGCATAAAAGGCAATACGGCTAAACGAAACATCTGTTTTCCTGGCGGCGCGAACGAATGAAGTTTGCGCGGCTGCCCTGTACTTTATTGCCCGGTATCTGTCGCATATTGGCGCATTACCATGATCCTCGAAAACATCATCCGTCCTGATACCGTCCTGTGTAACGTGACCGCGCGCAGTAAGAAACACTGTCTGGAAATATTGAGCGAACTACTCACTCGCCCGAACCCGGACATCGCCAACGAAGAAGCATTTGTCAAGCTGATTGAAAGGGAGAGACTCGGCTGCACTTCTCTCGACAAGGGTATTGCTTTTCCTCATTGCCGCGTCGCGGGTGTCCAGCAGAGTTCAGCGGCGCTGATCAAATTGCTCGAACCCGTGGACTTCGACGCCATCGACGGTGAAGATGTCGACCTAGTATTTGGCCTTATGGTGCCGTCCGAAATCGACGAAGCCGGCCACGCCGAGATAGAGGAAATCGCCGAATTCCTCCGTGACGAGGCCTTGCGGGCAAGATTGCGCGGCGCAAACTCCAGTAGCGAACTCTACGACGCATTGATGGCGGGTCAACTCGAGCCTAGCCGAAAGATGCTGGAGCAATGAGCGACAATAAACGACTGATTTTAGTAAGCGGCATGTCAGGTTCCGGGAAAAGCGTCGCGCTCCACGCCCTGGAAGACTTCGGTTACTACTGTATCGACAACCTGCCGGCAGCTCTCCTCAAGTCGCTCCTGGAAGAAGTCAGTCATACGGATGAAAAAGGGGCGACCCGCATTGCCGTCGGCGTAGACGCGCGAAATCGGCCCGGCGATCTCGAGGCGCTACCTGGCCTGATCGCCGATTTGCGGGATTCGGACGTGCAAACCGATATCTTGTTTCTCCAGGCCAGTGATGACGTTCTGTTAAAGCGCTACAGCGAGACCCGGCGGCGCCATCCCCTGGCGATCAAGGGAGTAGAGCTGCGGAGTGCCATTGCCAATGAGCGTGAATTGCTGGGAGAGGTTATCAATTCTGCAGACCTGATAATCGATACCTCACGAACAAGTGTCTACGAACTGGCCGATGCGATTCGTCAACGCGTAGACCGGCGCAAGATCAACATGCTTTCGGTGTTGATCGAATCCTTCGGCTTCAAGCATGGAATTCCGGCGGATGCGGACTTCGTGTTCGATCTCAGGTGCCTGCCCAATCCGTACTGGAACTCCGACTTGCGCGGTCTTACGGGCCGTGATCCCGAGGTCGCCGAATTCCTTGATGCACAGGCCGATTTTACGAAGATGTACGAGGATATCCTCGACTTCCTCAAGAGTTGGATTCCGAAATACGTCAGCTTCGACCGCAGCTATCTCACCGTTGCGCTCGGTTGTACCGGCGGCCTGCACCGCTCGGTCTACATGACCGAGAAACTGGCGGCAGCACTCGGAGAAACTCACGAGCCGGTACACAAGGTCCATAACGAGCTTCCACAACGCGCCCGCGTAATCGACAGGGAATCGGCATCGGACGCGGATTGAGCTGTGGGAGCGGCTTCAGGTCCGATACGCAACCGGGTCATTCGCGGCTAATGTCGCTGCTGCGGTCGTTTTGGTCGCCGGCCAATGCCTGGCCCGCCGCCATCAAGCGGCCTGGAAAGTCAGCACGAAGGTTGCGCCAGTTCGGCAAGCCCTGGCTTGGTCTTTGATCGCCTGACCGAATTTCCGCGGTCGGAAAGAGGCGCTGCTAATCTGCGCCATCAGAAAATCCGCCAGTCAATCAAATCCTTAAGGAATCTTACTCGCCAATTGACGCCACTTTCGAGCTAGAATGCGCCACGATTATCGGTGGGACGCGTTCAATGGCTGCTAGAGAACACACACAGTCCAACCTTTCGCTGCTGCGCGAAAAGCTCGACAGCGGCGGCATGCGTTCTGCGCGAATGCTGATCGGCAGCCTGCATCCGTCGGAACTCGCGCGACTGCTCGAATCATTGCCATTGCGGGAGCGAGCAGTGATCTGGGAAATGGTCGATCCCGAGATCGAAGGCGACGTGCTCGTGGAACTGGCAGACGAGGTTCGCGACGGCCTGATCGAAGGCATGCCAGCCGAGGAACTCATGGTTGCCATCGAGGGCATGGAGCTCGACGATCTTGCGGATCTGATTGTCGATCTACCAGAGGCGCTCACCCAGGAAGTGCTGCGTTCGCTCGACCACCAGGATCGCGAACGCCTGCACGCCGTAATGTCCTACGACGAGGACTCTGCCGGCGGCTTGATGAACGTCGACATCGTAACGGTTCGCCCGGACGTCACGCTCGACGTCGTGCTGCGTTACCTGAAGGCTCGTGGTGAGATTCCCGACGGGACGGACGCAATTTACGTGGTCAACCGTCGCAACGAATATTTCGGCTCTTTGTACCTGTCACGACTGCTGACCCTCGACCCCAGCGAGTCCGTCGCAGAGGCTATGTCGACCGACATACAACCAATCCCGGCGCATACGCCATCCGAGGAAGTCGTATGGGAATTCGAGAACCGCGACCTGTTATCGGCGCCGGTAGTCGACAACAACAATCGTCTCGTTGGCCGCATCACAATCGACGACATCGTCGACGTTATTCGCGACGAGGCGGAACACTCGCTGATGGGTGCAGCCGGCCTCGACGAGGAAGACGATATGTTTGCGCCGGTCGTCAAAAGCGCTCGCCGACGTGCCCTGTGGCTGGGCGTAAATCTCATCACCGCGTTTGTTGCCGCCTCGGTCGTCGACCTGTTCCAGACGACAGTGGACAAGATCGTGCTCCTCGCGGTGTTGATGCCGGTGGTACCGAGCATGGGCGGCGTTGCTGGCAGCCAGTCGCTGGTGATCACTACCAGGGCTATGGCCTTGGGCCAAATCGATCGCACGAACATGGATGGCATTCTGCGCAAGGAATTGCTGGTCGGCATTCTGAATGGCGTGGCCTGGGCGACCGTGGTGGCGCTGGCTACCTATGTATGGTTTCGCGACTGGCGCATCGGCGGTGTTATAGCCGGCGCAATGATCATCAATCTTTTCGTGGCGGCACTGGCCGGGTTCGTGGTGCCGCTGACGTTACGCCGAATGAAGATCGACCCTGCCCTCGCCGGCGGCGTCGTTTTGACGACAATCACCGATGTCATCGGTTACATGTCGTTTCTCGGGCTCGGCGCAATCTTCCTGCTGTGAGTAGATTTTCTTAACTGAATCCACTCAGGTCCATCGTGACCCAGTCCGGCGCGAACAGCCTCGGCACCTTCTTGCCCGTCACGAAATCCAGTAGCTGGTCTTTTTCCGACATCGCGTCGTTATAGCCGAGCTCGATAAGCTCCCGGGTATAGCCCTGTTCGAAGAGCAGAAAACTCAGCAGCCTGCTTTCATTTCGGTTGCGACCGCCGATACCGCGGAGAAGGGCGCGTACGGGTACCGGCAATTCACGCCGGTGCTTGTACGCGATCGCGCGCAAATCCTTGCTTGGAACGATGACCATCGTGTCGATCGCACGCATTTTGGTCAGTGCCCCGGTGCGTTTGTTTGCCGGCACGGCATCAATCAGCTGATTGATACGGGTCATCCTTTCGAGGTCCGAATACAGGCCATCCATAAATAAGGTGTCCAGCATATAGCCAGCGATTTGCGCAAAGCTTGGAAATTTCTGCTGACGATGCGGGTCGCTAACCGGATGCCCGGTCTCGTCGCGCACGCCGATCACCAGGATTCTGTCGGCGCCAAGGTGTATCGCCGGGCTCAGTGGCGTTGCCTGGCGCATTGCGCCGTCGCCGAAATACTCGCCAGCGATGCTGACCGGTGGAAAGATCATCGGCACGGCAATGCTCGCCATCAGGTGATCCAGGTTGAGCGCTTGCCGGACTCCGACGCGGCGCGTCCGCGACCACGGCCGTGCACCCTTACCCGCCTGGTAGAACGTCGTCGACCTCGCTGTTCCATATCCTGCGGCGGTAACGGCCACGGCGTGCAGATAACCGTTCTCTATTGCTCCCTCGATACGCGGAAAGCGAATATTCCGGCTCAGAAGCGCGCGCAATGGTGAATTATCGAGCAGCGACTTCGGCGTACCGACGAGGTAACCGCCAAGGACGATCGACGCCAGCCAGTGCAGGCTGCTCTTCAGCATGGTCAGGCTATCGGTGCGGAATACCTGGGAACTCCTGAAGTTACCCCAGACGCTCTCCAGTTCGGCCGCGGCGACCCGGTAGCGGCGCGCCTTGCTGGCCAGGACAATCGAGTTGATGGCGCCCGCCGAGGTGCCGCTTATAACCGGAAAGGGGTTAATGCAGCCCGGCGGCAGCAACTCCGCAAGTGCTTTAAGGACACCGACCTGAAACGCCCCTCGTGCGCCTCCACCGGGCAACACCAATCCTGTTCTTATGTCTTCTGGATGAATTTTCATGCGTATCGCGTATTATAAGCTGCCCGGCTGCGCTACCACATAGCATGCGGCAAATGTAAACAGGACCCGGCCACCCCTGGATGGCGAGGATTAATAATATGAAACTTTTCATTTCGATCTTATCGGCTCTGACACTCCTTCTTGTCGGGGCATCTGTGTCAGCCGAACAGTTTAAGACCGGGGACCCGGCACCTGACTTCGAATTGATGGATCAAAACGGGCAACTGCATTCCATCGAAGACTATCGCGGTAAGTGGGTAGCACTTTACTTTTATCCCAAGGACGACACGCCCGGCTGTACCACCGAAGCCTGTGAATTCCGCGACAACATTTTCGCGTTCAAGAACCTGGATTGCCAAATACTGGGTGTCAGCCTGGACGACGTGGCGTCACACAAGGACTTCGCCGAGAAATACAGCCTGCCCTTTCCATTACTTGCGGATACTTCGGGCAGTACCGCCGATGCCTATGGCGTGAAGACCAAATTCATGGGTATGACGGTCGCCAAGCGCCAGACTTTCCTGATCGATCCCGATGGCAATATTGCAAAACACTATGAGCGGGTCGATCCTGATACTCACTCGCGGGACGTCCTTGCCGATCTCGGGGTGTTGCAAGCCGAGTAATTTCGGAATTGCAGTCGCGCCTTTAGCCCGTTGCGGATGCTTTTCAAACGGGGGCGATCTGGCGGTTGCGGACTGACCAGTAGCGCGCTAACAATAACGAGGCCGCATAATTGGGGTCTGACTCCATTTAATGCAGGCACCTGATGCCGTCATCCAGTCCGCGGATCGTCAGCGGATACATGCGATCATCCATCAGGTCTCGAGTCAGCTTGATCGAGGGTGTGTACCCCCAGCGCTCTTCAGGCTCCGGGTTTAGCCAAATCGCTTTCGGATAGGTATTTAAAAGACGCTTGATCCAAACCGCCCCTGGTTCTTCGTTCCAGTGTTCGACGCTGCCACCCGGATACACGATTTCATAAGGACTCATGGTCGCGTCGCCGACAAAAACCAGTTTGTAATCCGCGCCGTACTTGTGCGTTATCTGGTGCGTGGGAATACGCTCGGTGTGCCGGCGTCGATTGTCCTTCCACATCGTTTCATAGATGAAATTGTGGAAGTAGAAATACTCGAGATGCTTGAATTCACTCCTGGCCGCTGAGAACATCTCTTCGCATATGCGGACGTGATCGTCCATGGATCCACCGATATCGAGGCATAACAGCACTTTGACCGCGTTGTGCCTCTCCGGAACCATGCGGATATCGAGGAGGCCCGCATTACGCGCCGTTTTATCGATGGTGTCCTCGAGGTCCAGCTGGTCCGCCGCGCCTTCGCGGGCAAATTTGCGAAGTTTACGCAATGCAACCTTTATATTTCGTGTCCCCAGTTCCACCTTGTCGTCCAGGTTGCGGTATTCGCGCCGGTCCCAGACCTTGACCGCTCTGCGATGCCGCGAGCCCTGCTGTCCGATACGCACGCCTTCGGGGTTGTAACCGTATGCGCCGAACGGCGAGGTCCCCGCGGTACCGATCCACTTGTTGCCTCCCTCGTGCCGGTTTTCCTGTTCTTCCAGCCGCTCGCGCAACGCTTCCATGAGCTTGTCGAATCCGCCCATGGCTTCGATCTGCTCGCGTTCTTCCTCGGTCAGCAACAATTCGGCCTGCTTTCTCAGCCAATCCTCCGGCACCTCGCCGGCGAGTTCTTTGAACGCCTCTTCAATGCCTTCAAAATGCGCTGCGAAAATCCGGTCGAAGCGGTCAAATAGCGACTCGTCCTTAACAAGTGATGCGCGTGACAGGTAATAGAAATCCTCTACACTTTGAGCCGCCAAACCACTTTTCAATGCCTGGAGCAAGGTCAACAACTCCGTGATCGACGGTTTCATACCGCCTTTCTTCAGCATGAAAAAGAATTTGGTCAGCATGACAGTTACTGTTGCGGGGTATTGCGTCGGTCCAGAAATACCAGCTGTTCGAAAAGATGCACATCCTGTTCGTTCTTGAGCAACGCGCCATACAGTGGCGGAATTGCTTTGCGCCTATCATCAGTGCGCAGGGCCTCGGGCGGGATGTCCTCGGCCAGCAGCAGCTTGATCCAGTCGAGTAATTCGGACGTGGACGGCTTCTTTTTCAGGCCCGGCACATCGCGAACCTTGTAGAACGCCTCGAGCGCTTCCTTGAGCAGTTTCTTCTTAAGATCCGGATAATGGACGTTGACGATTTTTTCCATCGTCTCCTGATCCGGAAATTTGATGTAATGGAAGAAACAACGACGCAGGAATGCATCGGGCAGTTCCTTTTCGTTATTACTGGTTATGACGACGATCGGACGGTGCGTAGCTTCGATGAGCCGCTTCGTCTCATAAACATAAAACTCCATGCGATCGAGTTCCTGCAGCAGGTCGTTCGGAAACTCAATATCGGCCTTGTCGATTTCGTCGATCAGCAGCACTGGTTGCACATTCGATTCGAACGCTTCCCAGATTTTGCCGCGAACGATGTAATTCGCGATATCGTGGACGCGATCATCGCCCAGCTGCGAGTCGCGCAAGCGGGCGACAGCATCGTAGTCATAGAGACCCTGTTGTGCCTTGGTCGTCGATTTGATGTGCCACTCGAACAATGGCCGCTCCAGCGCGCTGGCAATTTCGAACGCAAGCTGGGTCTTGCCGGTACCCGGTTCGCCTTTGATAAGGATCGGCCGCTCGAGCGTCACCGCAGCGTTGACGGCCATCATCAGGTCATCGGTCGCGACGTAGCTCTTCGTACCCTTGAATTTCTTGTTCGACATTACTCAATCCAGCGCTGCTTGCTGCAATAAGCAGTATCCCTGCTCGACCGGACGTGCACAAGTGCCGCCCGGATTATGTTGTCCGGGGTCTGCACGGTAGAGAAATCCGTCGCGAGAAAGTGCCTCAGCGAGGACAGTTTTCCGATCTTTCGAGGCGCGTGGTAGGCCTGCGTAACGGGAAAGATCCGAAAAATGGACCGCTGTGGCGCTTTCGCAGCAGCAATACTTTGTGCCGCTGAGACCCCTAATTCGCCGGCTGCAGTGTCAGCTCATGCACGGCATCACCGGGCAGGAATGCGGTCGTGCGGCCCTGCACCCAATCATCATGCCCGCGGCTGTAATAAGCGGACAGCGGATGCCCGCTCTGCCCGCCGGGCATATGCAAATAGCCGTTTGCCTCGTCACCGGGCGCAACCGCGAAGCGCTCCGATGCCCCGAACGTCGGTCCTTGCACCCGTGGCATATTGGAATCCCCGGGGAGCGAGTCGCGCGGCATATTCAGCCAGCGTGCCAACAATGGCATGGCGCCGCCGAGCGGATGCCGAATTGCGGCCGTATTGCGCTCGCCCCAGGTCCGCAGATTCAAGGGGCCATCGTAATTTTCCCGGTAGTAATCAAGGTTTTCGTCAATTGCTGCGAGCAGCAGTTGCTGCCAGTTCGCATATTCCGTGGACAGGAGGTGTTCGGGTTTTTCGGTGACCATCGTCCACAGCGGCGCCTCGAACTGGTTGCTCATGCGCAGTCCGGTCTCTTCGCCGAACTTGTCGCGCACCGGCTGCATCAACATCGCGAATACGCGTTCGCGAACCGCGCTCCGAAAATCGCGCACGAGACGATAGCCGACCGAGTCTGCCGCTGCCCGCGACTGCCAGTCTTCGACCAGGCTTCTGTACTGCTGCAGTTCCCTGTCATCCTTGACCAGGTCCTCGGTCAGCGTTTCCAGCAACAGGCGCTGCCAGCGCGCAAGAAACAGCGCACGATCATCCAGCTGTATGTTGAGCATATCGGCCGGGCTGAATCGCTCTCTTGCAAACAGCCCGTCGCGGATCTGCCTTGCCCGCGCGCCCAGGTCATAGCCGCCGTTGCCGATCTTCGCCAGGGCGTCGCGGTCGACCACCCTTGCGTTCGCCGTCCAGACGCGGCCCGTTCCCGGATTCAGGATGCGTGGATATTCTTCTGCGGGCAGCCAGCCTGTCCAGCCGGCGGAATTGCTCCAGTCGGCAGGCAATGTCGGGTCATACCCGGAACGCAGCGGAATCTGCCCGGCGATTGTCCAGCCAATATTTCCGGCGGCGTCACCAACGACGAAGTTCTGCGGCGGCATGCCCATCCTGTTGGCAACCGCAATAGCCTCCTCGGCACTCGTCGTGACCTCCAGTTCCAGGCCGCGCAGGTTCACCGCTTGCGCCTTGTGCGCCAGCCAGCTGACCGCAATCATCGGATCCGTCGCATCTTCGAGTAACGGTCCCCAGATGGATTCGCGAACCAGCATTTCCTCGGCTTCCTGCCCTTTGACGAAGATTGTTTCGACATAGGTAGTGACTTTTCGCGGACCGCCGGGGGTCAGATAGGTATCAGGCGCAACACCGGGCCGCAGGATGACCGCATCGGTCCAGTCGCCATAACTGTTGGTATTTGCCCAGGCGATGTTTCCATTGCTGCCGGCAATGAGCAGGGGTACACCAGGCAGGGTAACGCCGCTGAGATCGCGCGGCATGTCACCATCGACGATCAGGCGCGCACGGTAGAAAACGTTGGGCACCGTTATTCCGAGGTGCATGTCATTCGCCACGATGGCGCGGCCCGAATCGCTAAGCGCGCCGGCAACGGCCCAGTTATTGCTGCCGACAATCAGATTATCTTCGACGCGCATCGGCGGGCGATGCCGAAATTGCCGCTGCACTTCGACGACAGCCACGTCGGAAGCGCGCGGCGCCGGCAACGCGGCCCGCGCTTCCCCTTGCATTGGTGCATCCCAGCTCGTGCCGTCCGGGTACAGGAAATCGAACAAGGCCTGCGGAAGCGCCTGCTGTGCGAAACCCCGACGCGTATCACGCTCGGCACGTTCATCGTTGAGTTCGAGGAACATGTTATAGGCAACGAGCAGCGAATCTTCCGTTTGCCAGCGCTGCGGTCTCGATCGCAGTAACAAATATTCAAACGGCCAGACATTCAGGGATTGCAGGCCCGCATTAACGCCCGCCGCATATGCCGTCACTATTTCCTTGTCTTCTGAATCGAGTCCGGCAATTGCCGCGCGTGCACGATTGCGAAATCTGTGCAAGCGGTGTCGTTTATCGAGTGTTAATGCAAGCGCGCCAAAAAGTTCCGCGAGCTCGCCTGCCGCGCGGCGCCGGCTCAGGTCCATTTGAAAGTAACGGTCCTGACCGTGAACAAATCCGGTTGCGTAGGCAAGATCAGCGCGATTGGCGGCCGTTATCACCGGGATGCCGCTTGCGTCGCGTGCGATCAGTACAGTAGAGCGAATGTGATCGACACGCAGCTCGCCATCGAGTTGCGGCAGGCTGCCACGCAAAGCCAGGTAGCCGCCGAGCGTGATCAGCAAAACGACGATGAAAGACCAGGTAACAAACCGTTTCAGGAGTTGCATGACTTACATCGAATTCAGGCAGACGAGGTGACGCTCATTATTTTCATCGAATTAGTTGTACCCGAGACCCCGGCCAGATCGCCGTGGGTGAATATCACCAGATCTCCTTCGTCAACAAGCTCATGTGTCAGGAGCGTCTTGAAAATATCACGGTAAAGCAACTGCGTATCCCAGTTCTCTATCTGAAAGGACACCGGGTACACACCGCGGTACAAAGTCACGCGGCGACTTGTCGCATCGTGCGGCGTGAATGCATAGATAGGGATATCCGACCTGATTCTCGACATCCAGAGCGTCGTCGAACCGGTTTCCGTCAGCGCGATTATCGCTTTGACCTTCAGATGATTTGCCGTGTACATGACCGCCATCGCGATCGCCTCGTCCACTTCCTGAAACTGGTCGTCCAAGCGATGGCTCGTACGGCCGCGCGCCAGCAGGTGTTTCTCGGCTCCCTGACAGACATCGCTGACTGCCGCAACTACGGCGATCGGATACTCGCCGATAGCGGTCTCCGCCGACAGCATCACTGCGTCGGTGCCATCCATCACGGCGTTTGCAACATCGGAAACTTCGGCGCGGGTCGGGATCGGATTGTTGATCATCGATTCCATCATTTGCGTCGCGGTAATCACAACCTTGTTCTTGTGACGCGTCCGGCGAATAATGCGTTTTTGCATGCCGGTCAATTCGGCGTACCCCATTTCGACGCCGAGGTCACCGCGCGCAACCATGATGACATCCGCAGCGTCGATAATCGCATCGATGTCATCGAGTGCTTCGACACGTTCGATCTTTGCAATTACGTTTCCGGCTCCGCCGGCGGTCTCGAATAGCGCGCGGGCCTCTTCTACGTCCTCCGCATTGCGAACAAACGACACGGCGATAAAGTCCATGCCTGTTTCCGCAGCGAACTGGATGTCATCGCGATCCTTGTCGGTCAGAGCGGGTGCTGACAGACCGCCACCCTGGCGATTGATGCCCTTGTGATCTGACACCACGCCGCCAACGAGTACGGTCGTGTGCACGCGCGTACCGTCGACTTTTTTTACCTGCAACGTTATCTGTCCATCATTCAGCAGCAAAATGTCATCTGCCCGCACATCCTGATGAAGGTTTTCGTATGCCACGCCGACACCGTTTTCGTCGCCCGCATCTGATGCCAGCGCCGAATCCAGAAAGAACGTGTCGCCGTGGGCCAACGTAACCCTGCTGTTCTTGAATCGTCTGACGCGTACCTTGGGACCCTGAAGATCGCCGATAACGCCCACAAACCTGCCACAGTCGGCGGCGGCCTTCGCAAGCAACTCGAGTCGCTTGCGCTGCGCGTCGTGATCGCCGTGCGAAAAGTTGAGCCTGGCGACGTCGAGGCCGGCATCAATCATTTTACGGAGTGTTGTCGCGTCGTCCGTGGCCGGTCCCAGCGTCGCGATTATCTTTGATCTGCGCAGCATGGGCGGGATTATTGCACAGCTGACCACCGGTCGCTGCGGGCATTCCCTATGTACTCGATCCGTAACGAGGTTAAGCTACTATGCCAAATCTGCTGTTTGACCAAAGAATGTGCCAATGCTCGAACGCCGCCGTTTCCTGCAATTGATTGCCGCCGCCGCCGTGCCGTCCGCCCGGGCGTCGGCGACCAGGTCGCCCGTCTATGGCCCGTTCGGAAGTCTGCGGCCCGATCCGCAAGGCATCCTCGACCTGCCAGAGAATTTCAGCTACGAGGTAATTTCCCGGCGCGGAGAGGAAATGGACGATGGGCTCCTGGTTCCTGCCAGGCATGATGGCATGGCGGCATTCCCCGGGCGAAATGGCGAGACCCTGCTGGTATGCAATCACGAAAATCCGGCAAGGCTGCAAGACTTCGGTCCGTTCGGCGCGGCGCTGGAGCGCCTCGACAGGATTGATAAGTCGGAGATTTACGACTATGGCAAAGGCAGTAGCCCCGGCACCGGGGGAACTACGACGATCGCCTACGACACCAGGGCGCGGCAGCGCAAGCGTATCCATCTGAGTCTTGCCGGAACCGAGATCAATTGTGCCGGCGGGCCTACCCCCTGGGGCAGCTGGCTGTCTTGCGAAGAAATTTTTCGCGATCCCGGCTCGAGTTTCGAGTGGAGCGCGGTCGTCAATCGCGAGCAGAAACACGGCTACATCTTCGAAGTGCATGCGGCGGACGAGGGGCTGGCAGATCCGGTGCCCCTGAAAGCCATGGGTCGTTTCGAACACGAAGCCGCCGCGGTCAATCCGGCGACCGGCGTCGTTTACATGACCGAAGATCGTTACCGCAGCCTCTTTTATCGTTTTATTCCGGACGTGGCGGGCCGACTTCAGGAGGGCGGCAGGCTGCAGGCGCTTGCGGTCAAGGGCGTGCCGGAGTTCGACACGCGAAACTGGGTTGGCAGAGAGAGGCTGCAACCGGGGGCCTGGCTCGAAACGAGCTGGGTCGACCTGGAAGAACCGGACGTTGCCGAAAATGACCTGCGATTTCGCGGCCGGGAAAAAGGTGCCACCATTTTCGCGCGCGGCGAAGGATTGTGTTACGCGGACGGCGCGTTTTTCATGACCGCCACCATCGGCGGCCCGTCGCGCCTCGGGCAAGTTTTCACTTATCGGCCGAGCGCTGCCGAAGGCACGCCCGGTGAAGAGCGAAATCCCGGACGACTCGCGCTAATCGCGGAATCCACCCACGAGAGTCTGCTGCGACACGCCGATAATTTGACCATGAGTCCCTGGGGCGACCTGGTCGTCTGTGAAGACACAGCACGGCATTGTGGGCTAATTGGTTTGACGCCTGACGGTACGCAATACCCGATCGCCGACAATGCCTACACCAGTTCAGAGCTGGCAGGCGTCTGCTTCTCGCCCGATGGCTCTACGCTATTCGTCAATATCCAGGACCGCGGCTTAACGGTAGCGATCACCGGCCCGTGGCCCGTCACGAACGGCTAGTATCCAGAGCGCGCTCCTCGAGAATCGCGACTGCCGGTAACTTCTTACCCTCGACAAACTCGAGGAACGCGCCGCCGCCTGTCGAGATGTAGGATATGTCGTCGGCAACGCCGTATTTGTCTATCGCTGCCAAGGTATCGCCGCCTCCGGCGACCGAAAACGCCGAACTCGCCGCAATTGACCGCGCCAGTTTTTCCGTTCCGGCGCCAAACTGATCGAATTCGAAAACACCTAGCGGCCCGTTCCAGATAACGGTGCCCGCGCCGGCAACGATCTCGGCAAACCGTTCTGCAGTTTGCGGCCCGATGTCGAGTATCAGTTCCTCATCGCCGACATCATCGATGGCCCTGGTTGACGCCGGTGCATCCGCCGAAAACTCGCTTGCCACCACGACATCGACCGGCAACGGAATCACGGCGCGGTCATCGCGGTCGTTGGCAAGCGCTTTGGCCGTCGCCAGCATGTCGGCTTCGTGCAGCGACTTCCCCACCTCGTAGCCGGCGGCGGCGATGAAGGTGTTCGCGATGCCGCCGCCCACAATCAGGGTATCAACGATGTCTGCGAGCGCGGCCAGTACGTCGAGCTTCGTCGAGACTTTCGATCCGCCGACGATCGCGACCATCGGTCTGCGCGGATCTTCGAGCGCCTGGCCAAGCGCCGCGAGTTCCCCCGACAAAAGCGGTCCCGCGCATGCCAGCGGCGCATACCTGGCGACTCCCACCGTACTCGCCTGCTTCCTGTGCGCCGTGCCGAAAGCATCCATAACGAAGACGTCGCACAGGGCTGCCATGCGCCGTGAAAGCGCATCATCGCAAGCCTTCTCACCCTGCTGAAATCGCACGTTTTCGAGCAGACAGACCTGGCCCGGCTCGAGCTGCACGCCGTCCGCCCAGTCGTATACGAGGGGCACCTCGGTCTGCAGCAATTCCGACAGTCGCGCAGCCACGGGAGCAAGCGAGAACTCGGGCGACGGCTGTCCCTCGACGGGCCGGCCGAGATGCGACATCAGCATGACTGCGGCGCCGGCCTCGAGCGCCGCGCGAATCGTCGGCAAGGCGGCACGGATTCTCACATCGCTGGTAATTTTGCCGTCCGCAAGTGGGACGTTGAGATCTTCACGGATGAGCACCCGCTTGCCCGCAAGATCGAGGTCGCGCATATCGATGACCGCCATGTCAGAGCGACCCTGTCGCGGACACGGGACTATTTTGCGCTGTAAAACGCGAGCGCCGTGTCGAGCATGCGATTCGAGAATCCCCACTCGTTGTCATACCAGGCACAAACCTTGACGAGGGTGCCCTGCATTACCTTCGTGAGGCCGGCATCGTAAACCGACGATGCAGGATCATGATTGAAATCGATGGACACCAGTGGTTCATCGTTGTAGTCGAGCACGCCCTTGAGATCCCCTTCGCTGGCTTCGCGCATGACCGAATTGATTTCCTCAATGCTCGTTTCGCGTTCCGCGACAAAACTCAGGTCTACGGCAGAGACATTGATTGTCGGAACTCGCATCGAAAATCCGTCGAGCCTGCCGTCGAGTTCCGGCAACACCAGCCCGACCGCAGCGGCAGCGCCGGTCTTGGTAGGAATCTGCGACATCGTCGCGGAGCGCGCACGCCGCAGATCCTTGTGGTACACGTCGGTCAGCACCTGGTCGTTCGTGTAAGCATGAATCGTCGTCATGATGCCGTGCTTCACGCCGATTTTTTCGTGCAGCGGTTTCACGAGGGGCGCCAGGCAATTCGTGGTGCACGAAGCATTGGAAATGACAGTGTGACTCGCTTTGAGGGTGTCGTGATTGACGCCGTAAACGATGGTCGCATCCATTCCCGCGCCGCCCGGTGCCGAAATGATGACCTTTTTCGCGCCGCCATCCAGGTGCTTGGACGCGGTTTCCTTGGTCCTGAACAATCCGGTTGACTCGAATACCATCTCGACGCCGAGGTCGCCCCAGGGAAGTTGCGCAGGATCACGTTCGGCGAGCACGCGAATCTTGTCGCCGTTGACGACCATGTAATCTCCGTCGACCGAAACGGTGCCCGGAAAGCGGCCGTGTGCGGTATCACGACGGGTCAGATGCGCATTGGTGTTGGCATCGCCCAGATCGTTGACGGCAACGATCTCGATCTGCGATCGCTTGTCACCCTCATACAGCGCGCGCAGCACATTGCGACCGATGCGTCCGTAACCGTTAATGCCTACCTTGATGGTCATTTAATTCTCCCGATACTTGCTCGCCGGTATCAGCGGCTTCAATCTGCCAATAATTCCCTGGCTTGTTTTAATACGTTGTCCACAGAGAAACCGAAGTGCTCGAAAAGCTCACCGGCGGGGGCTGATTTGCCGAAGCTGTCGAGCCCGATGACACGGCCGCCGTGACCGACATACTTGTACCAGCCGTTACCGACACCGGCCTCGATGGCCAGGCGATGAGTCACGGCGGATGGCAATACCTGTTCCCGGTAGGCCTCGTTCTGGGCATCGAAGAGCTGCGTGCACGGCATGGAGACGACGCGGGCATTAACGCCGTCCGCGGCGAGTGCGGCGGCTGCGCTGCTTGCCAGCGCAACCTCGGAGCCGGTGGCAATCAGGATGATGTCCGGCTGCCCCGCGGCATCGCGCAGCACATAGCCGCCGCGGCCGACGCCGGCCAGCTGCGCAGCGTCCCGCTGCTGGTGTGGCAGACCCTGTCGCGTCAGCACGAGGCTCGTGGGACCGTCCCTGCGCTCGATGGCGTCGCGCCATGCGATCGCTGTTTCTACGGCATCACAGGGCCGCCAGACGCGCATATTCGGCATGATCCGCAGACTGGCGAGGTGTTCGATCGGTTGATGCGTCGGGCCGTCCTCACCGAGGCCGATCGAGTCGTGGGTGTAGACGAATATCTGCTGCACTTCCATGAGCGCAGCCATTCGCAATGCGTTTCGCGCATAGTCCGAAAACACCAGGAAGGTGCCGGAATAGGGAATCACGCCGCCGTGCAGGCCGAGGCCATTGCAGATGGCCGACATGCCGAATTCCCGCACCCCGAAATAGAGGTAATTGCCGCCGGCGTCCTCGCCGCTGATAACGCTCGACCCGTCGTGTTTGGTCAGGTTGGAACCGGTCAGGTCAGCCGAACCGCCCGCGAGTTCCGGCAAGACCGGCGCATATTCGTTCAAGGCGACCAGCGATGCCTTGCGCGTTGCCATGTCGGCGCCCGCCGCATCGATCTTGCGAATCGCGTCTTCGGTAAATTGCTGCCAATCTTGCGGCAGCTCGCCCTTCAGGCGGCGTTCGAGTTCCCGGGCGAGCTCGGGATGCGCCTGCCGGTAGGCGGCGAACCGCTCGCTCCAGTCCTGCTCGTAACGGGCGCCGCGCTCGACGGCATTCCAGGCATCGTATATTTCCCGCGGTATTTCGAACGGCGGATGTTGCCAGCCCAGCTCGCTGCGGCTCGCCTGCACTTCCTCCTCGCCCAAAGGGGCACCATGCGTACTCGCCGTACCCTGCTTGTTGGGCGCGCCAAAGCCGATGATCGTGTTACAGCAAATCAACGAGGGACGCTGCGTGTCCGCAAGCGCCTTATCGATTGCCCCGGCAACCGCCGCGCTGTCATGCCCGTCGACATTTTCGATGACCTGCCAGCCGTAGGCTGCGAAGCGAGCGCCAGTGTCATCCGTGAACCAGCCGCTGACTTCGCCGTCGATAGAGATCTTGTTGTCATCGTAGAGGCAGATGAGCTTGCCGAGTTTCCAGGTACCGGCCAGCGAACAGGCCTCGTGGGAAATGCCTTCCATCATGCAGCCGTCGCCGAGGAACACCCAGGTGTGGTGATTGACGATCTCGTGGCCCGGCCGGTTGAAGGTGGCGGAGAGCATTTTCTCGGCAAGCGCCATGCCGACAGCGTTCGAAACGCCCTGCCCCAGCGGCCCGGTCGTGGTTTCAATCGCCAGGTCCCGTTCGCGCTCCGGGTGTCCCGCGGTCCGGTAGCCGAACTGCCGGAAGTTGCGGATCTCGTCCATCGACAACGGGTAGCCGGA
Source organism: Woeseiaceae bacterium (assembly GCA_041555515.1). Classification (GTDB taxonomy): domain Bacteria; phylum Pseudomonadota; class Gammaproteobacteria; order Steroidobacterales; family Woeseiaceae; genus SZUA-117. The sequence continues at coordinate 3,146 of JBFFKF010000030.1, read as the reverse complement.
GAGATGCAGCAGACTGTAAAGCAACATCGAACCATGACCGTTCGATAGCACGAATCGATCGCGGTCCCACCACTCGGGATTTCCCGGGTTATGCTTCAGATAGTCGTTCCATAACACCTCGGCGATATCCGCCATGCCCATCGGCATGCCGGGATGGCCGGAGTTGGCCGCCTGGACGGCATCCATACTGAGTGCTCGAATTGCGTTGGCGAGTTCCCGCCGGGCCGGATGGCCGGCCGCCGTCGAACGGCTGGTTTGCTGTGACATGTATTTGTCGTGGACCTTTGCGGTCGGTTTTATCGTTAAATCAAGCGAGTTGCCGGGGCAGATGGGCAACCCTGACGCCGCGCATTTTCCCTGTTTAAGGTGCGTGCCGCAAGCGTGATCCCTCGGGGATCCGGAGCCCTTTGCAGCAGTCTCGGCTGGCGACGGTGTTCCTTCATGGCGTCATAAATTTGGTTCATGGTGCAGTGAGCGAACAGTAAGGTACAATGGCGTGTTCGTATTGCCACAAAACAAAAATCCCTATGAGCCATTCCTACTTGTTCACCTCGGAATCCGTTTCCGAGGGTCACCCCGATAAGATTTGCGACCAGATCTCCGATGCCATCCTCGACGGCATACTCGGGCAGGACACGAAGGCACGTGTCGCCTGCGAAACCCTGGTAAAGACCGGCATGGTGGTCGTCGCCGGCGAAATAACCACCGAGGCCTGGGTCGACATCGAGGAATTGGTTCGCGAAACCGTGCTCGAGATCGGTTACAACAATTCCGCGATGGGCTTCGACGGCGCCTCTTGCGCCGTCCTGAATGCGCTCGGCAAGCAGTCGCCCGATATCGCCCAGGGCGTCGACCGCGAAGACCCGCAGAGCCAGGGTGCCGGTGACCAGGGGCTCATGTTCGGCTATGCATGCAATGAGACCGATGTGCTCATGCCGGCGCCGATTACCTATGCGCACCGTCTCGTGCGCCGCCAGGCAGAAGTTCGCAAGGCGGGCTCGCTGCCGTGGCTGCGGCCGGACGCAAAGAGCCAGGTCACTTTCGCCTACGAGGAAGACAAGCCGGTCGGCATCGATGCCGTTGTCCTGTCGACCCAACACGAGGCCGATGTCGACATGGATGATCTTCACGAAGGCGTGATGGAAGAGATCATCAAGCCGATCCTGCCGGCTGAATGGCTCAGCAAGAACACCAAGTATCACATCAACCCCACCGGTCGATTCGAGATTGGCGGCCCGATGGGTGACTGCGGGCTGACCGGGCGCAAGATCATCGTTGACACCTACGGCGGCTTTGCCCGCCACGGCGGCGGTGCCTTCTCCGGCAAGGACCCGTCGAAAGTCGATCGCTCCGCCGCGTACGCCTGCCGCTATGTCGCGAAGAACATCGTTGCGGCCGGACTCGCAGAGCGCTGCGAAATCCAGGTCGCCTACGCGATCGGCGTCGCCGAACCGACTTCGATCAGCGTGCAGACTTTCGGCACCGGCAAGGTCAGCGAGGAGGAACTGACGGTTTTGATTCGTGAAAACTTCGACCTGCGGCCATACGGGATTCTGCAGATGCTCGACCTGATCCGACCGATTTACAAACCGACCGCCGCCTACGGGCATTTCGGCCGGGAAGACATTGACCTGAGCTGGGAACGCACCGACAAGGCCGAAGCCTTGCGCGGCGCGGTCGCGGCGTAGAGATTTTTTGACAAGGAGACATGCATGAGCAGCGAAGCCGTTGCGCTTAAGAAACAGGATTACAAAGTCGCGGATATCTCGCTGGCCGAATGGGGCCGCAAGGAAATCGCGATAGCGGAAACGGAAATGCCGGGCCTGATGGCCCTGCGCGAGGAATACCGTGGGCAGAAACCGCTCGAAGGCGTGCGCCTCGCCGGTTGCCTGCACATGACGATCCAGACGGCGGTGCTGATCGAGACTCTGCGCGAGCTCGGCGCCGACATTCGCTGGTCGTCCTGCAATATTTTCTCGACCCAGGATCATGCCGCGGCGGCAATCGCTGCGGCCGGCATTCCGGTATTCGCATGGAAAGGCGAAACGGAAGACGAGTACTGGTGGTGCGTCGACCAGACGATCAACGGACCCGACGGCTGGCAGCCCAACATGGTACTGGACGACGGTGGCGACCTGACGCTGGTGCTGCACGACAAGTACCCCGAGCTGATGAAGAAGGTGAAAGGCCTGTCGGAGGAGACGACGACCGGCGTACACCGCCTTTACGAAATGCAAAAGGAAGGGACCTTGCTGTGCCCGGCCTTCAACGTCAACGATTCGGTCACCAAGGCCAAGTTCGACAACCTGTACGGCTGCCGCGAATCGCTGGTGGACGGCATCAAGCGGGCCACCGACGTAATGATCGCGGGCAAGATCGTCGTTGTCTGTGGCTACGGCGACGTCGGCAAGGGCTGTGCCCAGTCCCTGCGCGGCCTGGGTGCCACGGTGCTGGTCACCGAAATCGACCCGATCTGTGCTCTGCAGGCGGCGATGGAAGGCTATCGCGTCGTCAATTTTGACGACGTCTGCGACAAAGCAGACATCGTCGTCACGGCGACCGGCAACTACCACGTCGTTACCGGCGCGCACATGGAGCGCATGAAGGACCAGGCAATCGTCTGCAACATCGGCCACTTCGACAACGAGATCGACGTCGCGTATCTGCACCAGTACGAGTGGGAAAACATCAAGCCACAGGTCGATCACGTGATCTTTCCCGACGGCAAGCGAATCATATTGCTCGCGGAGGGACGTCTCGTGAATCTCGGTTGCGCGACCGGACACCCGAGCTTCGTGATGTCGAATTCGTTCACCAACCAGGTCCTGGCCCAGATCGAGCTGTGGCAAAACGGCGAGAAATACGAAAAGTAGGTCTACGTGCTGCCGAAACACCTGGACGAAAAGGTCGCGCGCCTGCATCTCGACCGGATCGGCGCCAAGGTGACCGAACTCACCGACGAGCAGGCCGAATATATCGGCGTGTCGAAAGACGGCCCGTACAAGCCCGACTACTACCGATACTGAGAATCGCTGCGCTCGCAGGTTTGTCGCGGTAGCCCGATGAATGGCAAAACGCTATCATCGGGTCGTTGGGATTCGTTGTCTTGGACCCTATCTCATAATTCCGCATGGCCGCTTCGCGGC
>JBFFKF010000029.1:0-25375 GCA_041555515.1 Woeseiaceae bacterium | reverse complement strand
GCGCCCGGTTCGAAAATCGGTGAAGTGAGCGGCGCCGACCTGCAACTCGTCGCTGCAGAGACCGAGAGATTGACCAATGAGCGTAATGCGTTTCGCGCCGACCAGTTCGTGCACAAAGGAAACCTGCATGCACATTATTACGGGACCGCAGCGGAGATCTGGGAGCAAAGCGCGGGGTCGATCACGGCCTTCTGTGACTTTGCCGGGTCCGGTGGAACCTTTGCAGGCTGCACCAGGTACTTCAAGGAGCAGAATCCGGATATTCAATGCTACGTCGTCGAGCCCGAGGGCGCGGCGGCATTGAGCGGCGAGACGGTGAGCCAGGCGGAACACCCGATACAGGGCGGCGGTTATTCGATGTCGGAACTGCCGCTGCTGCACGGCGTAAAGCCGGACGGTTTTTTGCAAGTTACCGCCGCCGAGGCCATCGATTGCACGCGCAGACTGGCGCAGGAGGAAGGCATCTTTGCCGGCTATTCCTCGGGCGCCAACCTGGCCGGGGCGCTCGCTTTGCTGGCCGGGCCGTTGCCCGGCGCGAGTATTGCCATTATCGCCTGCGACTCCGGCCTCAAGTACCTGAGCACCGATCTCTGGAAATAAGACGCCGTTTGCTTGTAGCCCGTGCCAGAGTGGCGTATACTCACTTGCTTGTTGACAACAAGTTTCTGTGATACTTGGGTAAGTTATTGAAAAACAGAAACTTCTGATTTCAGAGTCCGGTCGATTTGTCCACCGAACCCCAGAAAATTGCGCAGGATGCGGGGGACGCGCAGCCGCGCACGCAGGCGGAACGCACCGCCATATCCGACAAGGCGATGGTCGATGCGGCGATCGAGCTGATCCTGGAGCACGGCACCGACAAGACCACGCTGGCCGCGATCGGTAAGAACGCCGGCTACAGCCGCGGCCTCGCGACCTATCGATTCGGCTCCAAGGCCGGGCTTTACGACGAGGTCTGCAAATCCATCTCCAGGCACTGGCTCGATTACCTGAAAGCCGACGTCGGCGACAAGGTCGGCATCGAGGCCATGTGTGCCGCGCTCGATTCCTTCTTTCAGTTCGTTTCGGATTACCCGCGCGAGGCGCGCGTGCTGCAAATTCTCTACTGTGCGGCCGCGAGTCCGAAATCCGAGTACCGGCAGACCTCTGTGAACATCCACCAGCGGCAGCAGGACGATGTCGCCGACTGGGTGCGCGCGGGACAGGCGCAAGGAACGATTCGCGCGGGCGCCGATCCGAAAAGCATCGCAGCGCAATACATCGCTTATATCTCGGGGATGACCTACTTGTGGCTGATCAATCCCCAGTCCATCGACTTCAGGAAAGCCAATGACGATATGAAAGTGCACCTGAAGATTTCACTATCACCGAAAGCTGAAGACGCAAAACGGGAATAACAAAATGACAGACGCCTATATTTATGATCACGTCAGGAGCCCGCGTGGCCGCGGCCGTTCCGATGGCTCCCTGCACGAAGTGACGCCGGTCGACCTGACCGCACAGGTACTCGCGCAACTACGCGATCGGAACGAACTCGACACCAGCAAACTCGACGACGTCGTGCTGGGCTGTACCGCGCCTGTTGGCGAACAGGGTGCCGTCATCGCGCGCACGGCATTGTTGAACGCCGACTACGCCGAGAGCGTTCCCGGCAAACAGCTCAATCGCTTTTGCGCGTCGGGCCTCGAAGCGGTGAATACCGCCGCCGGCCAGGTGATGGCCGGCCAGTCGGACCTGGTGATCGGTGGCGGCGTGGAATGCATGTCGCGCGTGCCGATGGGTTCGGACTCCGGCGCAATGCATGCCGATCCTGCAATCGCCTACAAGATTTATTTCGTGCCGCAAGGCATCGGCGCCGACTTGATTGCCAGCAAGTGGGGTTTCTCTCGCGAGGACGTCGATAGTTACGCGGTCGAAAGCCAGCGCCGTGCGGCGCATGCCTGGGACAGCGGTCATTTCGAGAATTCCGTGGTGCCGATCAAGGACCACATCGGCATGACGCTGCTCGATAAGGACGAGCACATCAGGCCCGGCACGACGATAGATGACCTTGCCGGACTCAAGGCCGCGTTCGAGGTTCCCGGCGAGCAGGCGGGCTTCGATGCGGTGGCGCTACAGAAGTACCCGGAAGTAGAAGCCATCAATCACGTGCACACGGCCGGAAATTCCAGCGGTATCGTCGATGGCGCCGCCGCCGTGCTGGTCGGCAACAAGGACATCGGCGACGCGCTCGGCTTGAAGCCACGTGCGCGAATTAAAGGTTTTGCATCGATCGGCACGGATCCCACGATCATGCTGACGGGGCCTGCGCCTTCGGCCGAAAAGGTATTGCAGCGCTGCGGCATGACGACCGCCGATATCGACCTGTTCGAATTGAACGAAGCGTTCGCATCCGTCGTGATGTTGTACATGCATTTGCTCGACATCCCGCACGACAAGATCAACGTGAACGGCGGTGCGATCGCAATGGGACACCCACTGGGCGCAACCGGGGCAATGATCCTCGGTACCGTGCTGGACGAACTGGAACGTCGTGATCTCAATACGGCGCTGGTCAATCTCTGCATCGGCGGCGGCATGGGAACGGCAACAATCATTGAGCGGGTTTAGCAGACATGAAAACAATAGATCTCCAAATCGATAAGGATGGAATTGCAGTCCTGACGGTTGACGTCAAGGACAAACCGATGAATGTCATAACGCCCGAGTTCATGGATGACGTCGCGGCGGCGGCGGAAAAAATCGCCGGCGACGACAAGATCAAAGGTGCAGTAGTTACCTCCGGCAAGGACTCTTTCATGGCCGGCGCCGATCTGAAGGGGCTGGTCGCGAATTTCGAACAGCGCAGCGACGCGGCCGAAGTCTACGGCTGGTGCCGCAAGTTGCAGCAGGCCTACCGCAAGCTCGAGACCTGCGGCAAGCCTGTAGCGGCCGCGATCAACGGCACCGCGCTGGGCGGCGGCCTCGAGCTTGCGCTGGCCTGCCATTACCGCGTCGTCGGCAACAGCCCGAAAACCAGGCTCGGGCAACCGGAGGTGCAGATAGGGCTGATGCCCGGAGCGGGCGGCACACAAAGGCTGTTACGCCTGATGGGTATCGAGGCGGCGTTGCGCATGAACACCGAGGGCAAACACATCGCGCCGCTGGATGCACTGGAGATGGGTTTCGTCGACGAAGTCGTGGAGCCCGGCAAGGAAGTCGAAGCGGCGAAAGCCTGGGTAGGAACAACGGATACGAGCGATGCGCCCTGGGACCGCAAGGGCTTCAAGGTGCCAGGCGGCGCCGGGCTGATGCATCCGGTGGCGGTACAGACCCAGGTCATCGGCAGTGCCCTGATGCAAAAGATGACCAACCACAACTACCCGGCACCGCTTGCGATCATGTCCGCGACCTACGAGGGCAGCGTGCTGCCGATGGACAAGGCGCTGGATGTCGAATCCAAATACTTCACGCAGCTGCTGATGGACCCGACGTCGCGCAACATGACTCGCACGCTTTTCATCAACAAAGGCGCCGCGGACAAACTCGTGCGGCGGCCAAAAGAACCGGAAAAGCGTCCGGTAACGAAGCTGGGCATTCTCGGCGCCGGCATGATGGGCGCAGGGATTGCCTATGTGTCGGCTTATGCCGGGATGCAGGTCGTGCTGCTCGATACGTCGAAAGAAAATGCGGAAAAAGGCAAGGACTACTCGCGCAAGCTGTTGCAGAAACGTATCGATCGCGGGCGCATGGATTCCGACAAGGCGGCCGACATCCTCGAGCGCATCCACACCAGCACGGAGTACAAGGATCTTGCCGGATGTGAGCTCGTCATCGAGGCAGTGTTCGAAGACGTCGGTATCAAAGCCGACGTGACGGCAAAGACGGAAGCAGTCATAGCTGGCGACGCCGTATTTGCGTCAAACACCTCGACGTTACCGATCACCGGACTGGCGAAAGCGTCGAGCCGGCCCGAGCAGTTCATTGGCATCCACTTCTTTTCCCCGGTCGACAAGATGCCGCTGGTCGAGGTCATTGTCGGTGAAAAGACCGATGACCATGCGATCGCGCAGGCGCTCGATTACATCCAGCAGATCCGCAAGACGCCGATCGTGGTCAACGACAGCCGTGGATTTTATACGAGCCGCGTGTTCGGCACCTTCAGCAAGGAAGGCATCACGATGCTCGCGGAGGGTATCAACCCGGCCCTGATTGAAAACGTCGCAAAGCACGCGGGGCTGCCGGTCGGACCGCTGGCCGTGACCGACGAGGTATCGCTCGAGTTGAGTTACCACATCATGTCGCAGACGAGAAAGGCGCTGGGCGATGCCTACGTGGCGACTCCCGCCGACGAAGTGATTCGCAAGTTTGTCGAGGACCTCGACCGCAAAGGCAAGAAATCCGGCAAGGGTTTCTACGAATACCCGGCGGGTGAAAAGAAGCGGCTCTGGTCCGGCCTGGCTGAACACTTTCCGCCAGCGGACGAACAGCCGGACCCTGAGGAGGTCAGGAAGCGCATTCTTTATGTACAGGCTATCGAAACGGTGCGTTGCCTCGACGAAGGCGTGCTGACGCATCCGGCGGACGCCGATATCGGCTCCGTATTCGGCTGGGGATTCCCGCCATACACCGGCGGCACCATTTCCTTCATTGAGACCGAGGGCCTCGGCAAATTCGTCAAAGAGGCGGACCGGCTGGCGAAGACCTATGGTGAGCGCTTCGCGGTTCCGCAGAGTCTGCGTTCGATGGCAGAGAAAGGCGAGACGTTTTATGGATTAGCGGAAGCCGAGCAGCAGCGGACAGCCGCCTGAGGGTCAATCGATGTCTGATTACGAAACAGTCAAGTACGCTCAGGACGAGGCGGTCGCCATCGTCACGATCTATCGTCCCGACGCGATGAATTCCTTCAACACCGAGTTGCGGCGCGACCTGCTGGCTGCTTGTCAGCGGGCCGCGGAAGATGACACGGTGCGCGCCGTCATCATTACGGGTGAGGGAAGGTCATTCAGCGCAGGTGCGGACCTCAAGGACATAGATTTTGAAGCCAGCATCGATGACATGCTGCAGGCTGAATACCGGCCCGTTTTCGAATGCGTCACGAATATGGAAAAACCGGTCATTGCCGCGGTGGGTGGCTCCGCGGCCGGCATCGGCATGTCGCTGGCGCTGAATTGCGATTTACTGATGATGGGCGACAACGCCTTCCTGCTGTCTCCATTCACGACCATTTCGCTGGTGCCCGATGGTGGTCTTAACTGGTTGCTCGTGCATCAGATCGGCTACAGGAGGGCTTTCCAGCTCAGTATCGAATCGGAACGCATACCCGCCGCACGTTGCGTCGAGCTCGGCCTGGCAAACAGGGTGGTGCCCGCGGATGCGCTGATGGACGAGGCCATCAAGTGGGCAAAGTCCCTGACGGAACGCGCGCCGCTGTCGATCGCGGCAACCAAGAAAGCGATGCGACATGCGACCAGTGAATCCTGGGCGAGCACCTTCGACGTCGAGGCTCCGCTGCAGAAGAAACTGCGTAACAGTGCGGACTGCGCCGAGGGTATTGCCGCGTTTCTCGAGAAACGCAAAGCGGAATTCAAGGGCAAGTAAGACTTGCCGGAGTAGTAGAGATGAAGAGAAAGATATTCGACGAAGAGCATGAGATGTTTCGCGACTCCGTGCGCAGCTTCATGCAAAAGGAAATCGGGCCGCACAGTGACGAATGGCATGAAAAAGGCATCGTCGATCGAGAGGCATTCCTGAAAGCCGGTGAGCAGGGCCTGCTCCTAATGTGGGCGGATGAAAAGTATGGCGGGGCGGGCGTCCCGGATTTCAGGTACGAACAGGTGCTGATCGAGGAGAACGTGCGATACGGCGATGCCGGTTTCTTTGTGACCTTGCATAACCGGCTCGTCGGGCCCTACATCGGCGAGCTCGGTACCGAGGAACAAAAACAGCGGTGGCTGCCGAAGTGCATCAGCGGCGAGCACATTCTCGCTGTAGCCATCACCGAACCCGGCGCAGGCAGTGATGTTGCGGGCATCCGTACGAAAGCCGAAGACAAAGGTGATCACTGGCTGCTGAACGGCTCGAAGATCTACATCTCGAACGGCATCCTCGCGGATCTCGTCGTGGTCGTCGCGCGAACCGACCCGAACACGCGCCATGGCCTGAGCCTGTTTGTCGTCGAGCGCGGCATGGAAGGCTTCGAGCGCGGTCGCAACCTGAAAAAAATGGGTTTGAAGAGCCAGGACACCGCGGAGTTATTCTTTAACAACGTCAAGGTACCGAAGGAAAACCTGCTCGGCGAACTGCACCGCGGCTTTTACCAGCTGATGCATTTTCTCGCCGAAGAGCGCCTGCTCGGCGCCGTGGGTTACCTTGCAACTTGTAATGCTGCGTTCGACATCACGATGGATTACATCAAGGAGCGCAAAGCCTTCGGTCAGACGATCGCGGATTTTCAAAATACGAGATTCAAGATGGCCGATATGCGCATGGAGATCGACATCGCCCAGGCATTCCTCGATCAATGCGTGCTTGAGCATAACGAAGGGAAACTGAGCGCAGATGACGCGGCCAAGGCCAAGCTTTTCACGAGTGAGCTGGAGGGCAGGGTCGTGGATAACTGCGTGCAATTGCATGGAGGCGCGGGTTACATGGATGAATATCCCATTTGCCGCATGTACCTCAATGCGAGAGTGTCGCGAATCTATGCCGGCAGCTCCGAGGTGATGCGGGAAATCATTGCGCGTTCGATCGGCCTCGATCCTCGCAAGAAAAACAAGAAGGATGTCGGCACCGAGCGAGCCGCCTGACAATTCTTTACTGCCGTTGTAGTCTTCCGTCTTCTATGTAGCGGACGGAGAAATCGCATGCGAGTCGCATTTGTCGGCCTCGGCGTCATGGGCTACCCGATGGCCGGATATCTTGCCGGTGCAGGCCATGAGGTCGTGGTTTTCAACCGGACAGGCTCGAAAGCCGAAGCCTGGGTCGAGCAGTACGGGGGCACCCTCGCGGACACGCCAGCGGCCGCTGCGGCGGAGGCAGAAATCGTCTTCTCCTGCGTCGGCAACGATGACGACGTTCGTGCCGTGATTCTCGGTGATGCAGGTGTCATGCATGGCATCGGCGACGGCGCGATCATCGTCGACCACACCACCGCATCGGCAAACGTGGCGCGCGAAATTTACGACAAGGCTGCCGCCAGGAACGTCGGATTCCTCGACGCGCCGCTGTCCGGCGGCCAGGCCGGCGCCGAGAATGGCCAGCTCACGATCATGATCGGCGGCGACGAGGGCGTCTTTGCACGCGCGCTGCCGGTCATGGACTGCTATGCAAAAGCCTGCACCCTGATTGGCCCGGTCGGCTCCGGACAACTCGCGAAGATGGTCAATCAGATCTGCATCGCCGGTGTCGTGCAGGGACTGTCGGAAGGCCTGCATTTCGCGAAGCGGGCCGGGCTGGACCCGGCCAAGGTAATCGGCGCGATCTCGAAAGGCGCGGCGCAGTCGTGGCAGATGGAGAATCGCTGGGAGACGATGATACGCAGCGAGTTCGATTTCGGTTTCGCCGTCGAATGGATGCGCAAGGACCTGAAAATCGCGCTGGAGGAGGCGGCACGCAATGGCGCCAGGCTCGACATGACGAGACTCGTGGACGGCTATTACGCGGAAGTGCAGGAGCTCGGCGGGAACAGGTGGGACACCTCGAGCCTGATCGCGAGACTGGAACAGGCGCGGTAATTGTCGCCGGAAGGCCGGCGGTACTCCTGGCAGAGGCACTGAAGATCAATCCGCACCTGTCTCACGGGCAATACGCCAACCGCGGGCGGATTGGGGACACCTCCAGCCTGATCGCGAGACTGGAAAGATAGAGGCCTTTATTTGGCGTATAATGGTGCCCGTCACAGGGGTGGTCGAATGGCCTGAGATCCGTGACGCGTATCGACAACCGCGTCAAGACGGAAACCCTTAGAACCTGATCCGGGTAATGCCGGCGTAGGAAGAGGATTTCCCGATGCTTCCAATCAAACATTCCTGGCGAAGGTTCTGCCCTTGCTTCGCGTTCTGTCTTCTTCCCCTGTCCCTGACGTTCGCACAGGAGACGATCGAAGAGATTATCGTAACGGCCGACTATCGCGAACGGGCAGCCACGGAACTGCCGGCCGTAATCTCGATCCTCGATCAGCAGACGATCAATGAGGCCGCCGTGCAACATTTCGAGGAGTTGATCCAGCTCGTCCCCAATCTAAACTGGTCCGGCGACGGTCACCGGGCGCGTTATTTCCAGATTCGTGGCGTCGGCGAGCTTGCGCAATACCAGGGCGCGCCAAATCCATCCGTTGGGTTCATTGTCGACGATATCGATTTCAGCGGTATTGGCACCATCGCGACTCTGTTCGATATCGAACAAATCGAAGTGCTTCGCGGGCCGCAGGGCACGCGCTACGGCGCCAATGCGCTCGCCGGGCTCATCTACATGCAAAGTACCGATCCGGGCGAGGATTTCGAGGGCAAGATTCAATTAACCGCCGGTGACGATGATGCCTTCGGTGGCGGGATCGCGGTCGGTGGGCCCATCGGTGAGAAAGACGCAGGCTATCGCCTGAGCGTACATCATTATCAAAGCAATGGATTCCGCAGCAATCCGTATCTCGGCAGGGATGATACCAACGGCCGGGATGAAACGTCTCTGCGGGGCCGTTTCAAGTGGAGCGCCGGCGACAACTGGTCATTCAAACTGACCGGTATGTACAGCGATGTGGACGACGGTTACGACGCGTTCGCCATCGATAATTCGCTCACCGTGCTGTCGGACAAGCCGGGCAAGGATGCACAGCGCAGCATCGGGGCGTCATTCAACATCGACTGGCACGGCAGCAGCAGATTTTATATTACGTCGGTCGCTTCGATCGCCGATTCCGACATTAATTTTTCCTTCGATGCCGACTGGGGCAACGACGATGCCTGGGCCCCCGTCCTGTATGACTTTGTCTCGCAAAACGACCGTGACCGCCTGACCTTGAATCGCGAAATTCGCGTGATGTCCAGGGAAGCCGGTCGCATCTTTGGCGGTACGACCGACTGGCTTGTCGGTTTCTACGTCAATCAGCTGAAGGAAGATTTGACCACAATCAACCAGGGTGAGTATTTCGATCCCGGTTCCAATTTTGCCGACTCCCTGGATGACCGGCTCGATAGCGAGTTCGACGCGATAAACGCGGCGGTATTCGGGCAGCTCGAGTTCAACGTGGGCGACGCCGGCAGACTCAGCGTCGGGGCACGTGTCGAGCATCGCGAAGTTGACTATGCAGATACGAGCGGACTCAGCGTATCACCGTCGGAAACCATGTATGGCGGGGAAATCACCTATACCCACAAACTGTCGAATGACTTCACCGGTTTTGCGACCTTGTCCCGCGGCTACAAGGGCGGGGGATTCAATCTCGGCCTGGTGCCGCCGGACCGGCGGGAGTTCGATGCGGAATCGATGTGGAATATGGAAGTGGGATTTCAGGCGAAGCTCGCCGGTGGCGGCCTTCTCGTCGGCGGATCATTATTCTACGCCCTTCGGGACGACCAGCAGGTCGAGACCTCTTTTCAGTTGAATCCCAACGACCCTGCGTCGTTCGTGTTCTTTACCGATAACGCCGCAAAGGGCAAAACGATAGGGCTGGAAGCGGATGTGCGCTGGCAGGCAAACGATGCGCTGGAACTGTTCGCAAACATCGGGCTACTCAAAGCGGAATTCGACGAGTTTGTCACGCCGCAGGTAGATGCGAGCGGTCGCGACCAGGCACATGCACCGAATTACACTTATGCGATCGGCGGCGTTTACCGTCACGTGTCAGGATGGTTTACGCGTGTCGACATCAGCGGTAAGGACGAATTCTTTTTCGACGTGTCGCATGACCAGGTTTCGGAACCGTATTCGATAACCAACATCCGGCTGGGTTATGCAGCCGACGCCTGGGCCGCAACACTCTGGCTGCGAAACGCGTTCGACGAACGCTACGCCGTGCGCGGTTTCTTCTTCGGCAACGAGCCGCCCCTGTTTCCGCCAACGCTCTACGTTCGCCAGGGTGACCCGCGACAGATCGGCGTCACTTTTGACAGGAGGTTCTAGGGTGTCTCTATGCACCTCTCATGAGCCGCGATCTGGCCGCAACCCGATGGGCCGTGGCCTGTTGCACGCCTGTCGGCGTTGGTCCCGCTCGCCGTATGTTTATACTGTCTTCGCGTGCCCGCCTCGCCAGACGTGCAACAGGCCGACGGCGCGGCCATGACAGGTACATAGAGGCACCCTCTTATGCGTGTTGCTGTAGACATCAGTCTGTACCCGATCGCGGATGATTTCCTGACACCGATCAAGGACGTCGTCGAACGCCTCAACGCAAATTCATCGGTCGAGGTCGAGACAAATGCGATGAGCACCCAGATCCGCGGCGAGTATGACGAAGTAATGGCGGTACTCAATCAGGAAATGAAAGAGACCTTCGAGCGCAACCCGAAAGCCGTTTTCGTCATGAAGATCCTCAACAATCCGGTAGCGGGCTAGTGCAGGCCTTCATCAGCGAATTGCTCGAATACTACCGCGCGCTTCCGCGTGTTGAATTGACAGCCGTAGTGCTCGCCGTCGGTTACCTGGTCCTCGCTATTCGCCAGAATATCTGGTGCTGGTTCTGCGCGGCGATAAGCACTGCACTGTACGTGTACCTGTTCGCCAGTGCGAATCTTTACATGGAGTCCTTGCTGAACGTTTTCTATTTCGGCATGGCGGCATACGGCTGGCTGGTGTGGCGGGGTGGAAAGACCGATGACGGCCTGCCAGTTTCCGTCTGGCCGCTGAACGTTCACGCATATGCCATCACGGCAATCGTCTGCCTGGCTACGATCAGCGGATACCTGCTGGCAACATTTACCGACGCGGCGTATCCCTACATCGACTCCGCGACCACGTTTGCCGCAATCTGGGCGACCTTCCTCGTGGCCAGAAAAGTCCTTGAAAACTGGTGGTACTGGCTGGTTATCGACCTGCTGTCCGTATTCATTTACTGGTCACGCGGGCTAGAGACAACCGCGGTACTGTTTATCGTGTACGTGGTCCTGATCCCGATCGGGCTCATTGCCTGGACCCGTTCATACAGGGAAGACCACCCTGCGGCGGTACCGGCATGAATCCGCAATTGACGGCCGCAGAGGCGCTCGCAATGGTGCCCGGCTGGGATTCCGCGAGATCACAGATTGAGGAACTCGAGGGCGGCCTCTCGAACCCGAACCGGGTGTACCACGTTCGATCGAATGGCCACGAATGTGTCTTGCGCATCGGCACGGATCGCGCTGGCACAATTGGTCTCGACCGTTCCTGCGAACTGCAGATCCTCGAATCCGCGGCGAGGGCCGGGATCGCACCGGCCGTCCTGTACTCGGATCCGGACACCGGGATTCTGGTGACGGAGTACCTGCATGGCAGGGCGTGGCAGGAATCGGATCTCGAATCAAATCAGAACATAGAGGCGCTCGCCGGACTCCTGCAACAAGTGCATGCGCTACCGGCGTGCTGCAGCCCAATTGATCTGCCGGGCATTGCCGAAAAATATCAACAATTCCTCGCGACGCGGCATGGTCTGCATGCTTTTGCCATGAACTGCGTGCGAATCATTCGGGAGAGTTCGACGCAGGAAAGTTTTACCTGCTGCCACAATGACATCGTGGCGACGAATGTCATCGATTCCGGAAAACTGAATCTAATTGACTGGGAATATGCCTGCGATAACGATCCGCTCTTCGATCTGGCATCGGCGATAGGATTTCACAATCTTGATGAGCGAAGACAGCAAGTCTTCCTGGACGCATACGCCGGCGGCGCCGACAGTGAATTGAGGGAACGTCTTGCAAGGCAGCTGCGTATATACGACGCCATTCAATGGCTATGGCTGGCTAACCGCCAGCTCGCCTCACCACGTTCGGAGCAGGCGAGGCGTCTCGAGGAGTTGCAACAGCGAATTCGCTGATTACCAGCTGTTGCGTAACTCGCGAAGTTTCAGGAATACCTCTCTGGGATCAGGTTCATCATCCATGTCGGGGAAGGATTCCTTCAATCGCGCAATCACGCTCGGATTATCAAGCCGGAAAAACACATTCATGTCACGTTCCTGAGCCAGCGTGGTTACCAGCGCATCTTCAGGGTCCTGGCCTTCGTAACTGGCCAGCATGTCTTTTGCCGTGGCGTTGTCAGGTTCCCGGTCGAGCGTGAACTTGAGGTTGTTGATCAGGTATTCGTGCCCGGGATAAAGCAGTGTGTCATCGCCGAGTTTTTCCAGTTGATTCTTAAAAGTCTCGTACAGTTCATTCGGATGTCCACCATTGTGACAATTTCCCGCACCGGCATTGAACAAGGTATCGCCGCTGAACAATGCCGGCTCATCGGTATGCGATAGCAGACAGATATGACTCATGGTGTGACCGGGTGTGTCGAGACACTCGAGTTCGACGGAGCTGCCGACCTTGATGACGTCGCCGGCGCCGACACCGCGATCCATGTTCGGAATGCGGCTCCCGGCGTTCGCGTGTGCGATGAGCCTCGCGCCCGTCGCCTTGACCATGCCTTTGTTGCCGCCGGTATGATCAGGGTGCTCGTGGGTATTGAGGATCTGCGTGATCGCCCAGCCCTTTTCCTTCGCCACCGCGAGGCACTTGGTGAATTCGAGCGGGTCGATCGCCAGCGCTTCGCCCGACTCCGGGCAGGCGATCAGGTAATTGAAATTTCTAAATGAGTTTCCGGTCCAGATCTGTTCAACAATCACGATTTCTTGTCCTCTTTTCTCGCGCTACGGAACCCCGTATGCTTCACCGTTGTCTATCAGCCCAGTATTGTAATCCGTTCGGAGAATAATTCGATGAAATTTCCGATTGCGGCTGCCGCGGCCTGCATGGTGCTGGTGGCATGTGGTGGTTCATCCAGCGATGACGATGTGATCAGTACTCGAGAAAAAGCCGTGGCCGACATATTCGATATCCCATACCTGATGCGCGATCTCGAAAACGGGCTCAGGGTCATCGTAGTAAGGACCGATTATCCCGATATCGTCACCATGCAAATGCCGGTCCAGACCGGGTCGCGCAATGAAGTCGAGCCGGGCAAGTCCGGGTTCGCGCACTTCTTCGAACACATGATGTTTCGCGGCACCGAGAAATACCCGGCTCAGGTGTATGCGGACATCCTGAAAAAGGCCGGCGCCGATAACAGCGCGTATACCACCGACGACTATACGAACTACTATTCTACGTTCACCAGGCCCGACCTGGAGAAGATGATCGAGATCGAGGCGGACCGGTTCCAGAACCTGAAATACTCCGAAGCGGACTTCCGGACAGAGGCGCTTGCCGTCAAAGGCGAATACCTGAAGAACTTTTCTGATCCGACCTCGAAAGGATACGAACGCCTGCGGGCTATTGCTTTCAAGGACCACACCTACCGGCACACGACGATGGGATTCATCGAGGATATCGAGGCGATGCCGGACCAGCTGGATTACTCGAAAGCGTTTTTCGATCGCTGGTACCGCCCCGAGAAGACCGCCGTCATCGTCGTCGGCGACGTCGATCCCGGGGAAACCTTCCGGCTGATAGAGCAGTACTGGGGCGGCTGGGAGGCCGGAGACTACACGGCCGACATTCCCGTGGAACCGCCGCCGTCGGGCCCTCTCTACGAACACCTGCAATGGGAGGCGCCGACGCAGCCGTGGCTGTTCGTGGCCTTCCGCGGTCCGGCGTACGACCCGACGCAAAAAGACATGCCGGCGATGGACCTGATTTCGTCGATCTATTTTTCCGATTCCTCCGACCTGTACCGGGAACTGGTGCTCGAGAAACAATCGGTCGATCAGCTCGAAACGTATTTTCCGGATCGCAAGGACCCGAACCTGTTGCTCATTTATGCGCGGCTTACTGATGAGGCGCACGGAGCAGATGTCGAAGCGGCCATCAATGCGACGCTCGTGAGGGCCAGGACGGAGCTGGTCGATGCGCAAAAGGTGGCTGAGACGAAATCGCGCCTGCGTTATTCGTTCACATCGCGGATGGACAACTCGGGAAGCATCGGCAGCATTCTCGCGAGTTTCGTGCAATTTGCGCGCTCACCGGAAACCATCAACGAGGTCTACCGGACCTACGATCAGCTGACGGCTGAAGACATTCGCTCGTACGCGAACAAGTATTTCAGGGACACAGCCCGGGTCACCCTGTCGCTGTCGAACTCTCCCGCAATGGCGGGTGTTGACGGAAAAGTCTCGATTGACGGAGCGGTCGCAGAGGCAGGCAACGCCACGTGGGCGGCCGGGCCGGAACACCGGGCGGAGGACACTGTTACGGACGACGATGAAGAATATTTCACTACAGCCGGCGATCCGGTGCCGGTTTCGATCATCGCGCAACAGTCGGCTACGTCACCGCTGGTAGATGTTGCATTCCTGATTCACGCCGGGGCGGCGCAGGACCCGCAGGGCAAGAAAGGCCTGGCCTCGCTGACCGCGGCCATGGTGAGCGACGGCGGTTCGGCCACGCAATCGATCGAGGAGATCAACAAAGCAATGTACCCGTTTGCGAGTGGCTTCAATGCGCAGGTCGACAAGGAAATGACGCGCCTGTCGGGACAGGTGCACAAGGACAATCTCGACAGCTGGTACGGCCTGGTCAGAAACCAGTTGCTCCGGCCGGGCTGGCGCGAGCAGGATTTCGAGCGGCTAAAGACCCAGCTCAACAATGCCGTGCGCACGGACCTGGTCACCAACAACGACGAAGAACTGGGCAAAGAAGTCCTCTACGGCAGCATTTATAACGGTGCGCATGTGTATGGTTCGCTGAATCTAGGACACAGTGGTGACATCGCGAACCTGACTATCGACGACGTAAAACAGTTCTACGCAGACTATTACACGATCAACAATATTACGGTGGGTCTGGCGGGCGGCTATCCTGACGACTTCGCCGCGAAACTCAGTAATGACCTGCAGGTTTTGCCCGCCGGCGAACGTGTTGCACTCGAGGTGCCGCCTGCGGCGATGCCCGATGGTAACAAGGCCGTGATCGTGGAAAAGGAAACGCCGGCTGTCGCCGTGTCGTTCGGGTTTCCCATCGATCTCAAAAGAGGCGATCCAGACTGGATTGCATTGTGGCTCGCCAGGTCGTATTTCGGTGAACATCGCAGCACCAACAGCCACCTCTACCAGCGCATTCGCGAAATTCGTGGCATGAATTACGGTGACTATGCCTACATCGAATATTTTCCGGGAGGCATGTTCCGCTCCCACCCGAATACCAACCTCGGTCGCCAACAACAAATCTTCCAGGTCTGGATTCGGCCGCTGCGCAGCAACAACGATGCACACTTCGCGACCAGGGCGGCCATGTTCGAACTCGAGAAGCTCATTGAAGAGGGGATGAGCGAGTCGGATTTCGAGGCGACCCGCCAGTACCTGAGCAAATTCGTCAGCCTGATAACCGACGGTCAATCGCGGCGACTCGGCTATGCGATAGACAGTCAGTACTACGAAATCGACGAATTCGCGACTTATGTGCGTGATGGCCTTGCGGACCTGACCCTGGCGGACGTGAACCGGGTCATTCGCGAAAACCTCCTGACGGAGGCTGTGCAATTTGTATTCGTTAGCCGCGACGCCGAGGATCTCAGGCAACGGCTGGTCAGCGACCAGGTCTCGCCAATGGTCTATGAGGCCGAAAAGCCGGCAGAGCTGCTGGCGGAAGACCGGGAAATCGAAGCTTTGAGTCTGGGCTTCGATGACGACGACGTGCAGATAATTTCCTCTGTGGAAGTTTTTGACTAGGCATTGAGCGCAATCGGCTCGCGTTGCCTTGCAACCCGGGCAAGCGCTGCAAAAATCTCCTGCTTGCCGAGCTTATTGTTGATTCTCAAGAATCGCAGGCAAGTCTTTGATTCATAAATCACGGATATCTTTAGGCCATACACACATGTTGCTATTTCACAACATAATTCATCTCATGGGATCCGAAGTCTGCATAACGTGGCTAGGAGATTGACATTAAAAGGGGTTTCTGCGACCGTTCTTTCCTGAATTCAGTCTCCTTTCAACAACAGCAGTCCGGTGAAAGGGCGAGCAAAAGTTTCGACGACACCTTCAGGTACGACTTGGCGGGGGACTGCAAAGCCAAGAACCATGTACTTATGATGGTATAAGCGGCTCCCGAGGGAGCCGCTTTTTTATCGGCCCGATGAACTGGTTCATTTGCCGCAAGACGGCGTTGCACTCCGCCGAGGAATGCTCACCTGCCACCCGTGTACGCTCCGCTTTTTTGTACAAGGATGTACTTATGCCGCGGAGCCCATGGATGGGCGAGAGCGGCGAGCGTCGGAGTTCGCCTTGTCTTTCGGCAAATGTGCCGCGTTCAGCGAGCCGATATTTCTAGTTTGACTGGAGGAGTTGCCACACTTTGAGTGGCGTGGCCGGCATGTCGATGTGTTCGATGCCCCGTACCGAGAGTGCATCGAGTAATGCGTTGATGTAAGCCGGGGCCGCGCCCACCGTGCCCGCTTCGCCGGCACCTTTTACGCCGAGCGGATTGCGCGGCGAGGGAATTTCCTGGTACTGAAAGTCCATGTCAGGGATCCAGTCGGCGCGCGGCATCGGGTAGTCCATGAAAGTCGCGCTCAACAGCTGTCCACTGTCACGATCATAGACGGCATGTTCGCCACAGGCCTGGCCGAGCCCCTGCGCAACACCGCCCATGATCTGTCCTTCGAGCAGCAGCGGATTGATTACCTTGCCGACATCGTCTTCGACCGTGTAACGCAGGATGTCGACAACGCCGGTTTCCGGATCGACCTCGAGTTCGCAGATGTGGCAGCCGTTCGGGAAGTTTGGTGCCTCCGGCAGGAAGTCTTCGCTGCTATACAGTCCAGGCTCGACCTCAGCGGGTCGTTTCGCGTCGTCGAAAGATGCAAACGCGATCTCGGCAAGCGGCACGGTTCGGTCCGTGCCCGCAATACGAAACACGCCGTCTGCAAATTCGATATCGGCAACCGCTGCTTCGAGTACCTCGGCGGCCATCTTGCGACCGCTTTCGATCATGCTCAATACCGATCGATAAATTGACGAGCCGCCGATCGTCATCGACCGGGAGCCGCCGGTACCGGTGCCCGTCGGGACCAGCTCCGTATCCCCCTGCACGATGTCGATCTGGTCTATATCGATGTCCAGTTCGTTGGCGATGATCTGGGCATAGCTGGTCTCGTGACCCTGGCCCGAGGCCTGCGTGCCCACCAGGACGGTAATCCTGCCGTTCTCCTCGAAGCGTATGTGTGTGACTTCGTTGCCGAGGCCGGCACAGGTTTCCACGTAATAGCTCATGCCGATACCGCGCAGCCGACCCTTATCGAGACTCTGCGCGCGCCGCGCTTCGAAGCTTCCCCAGTCGGCCCTTTGCATCGCCGACGACATGAGTTTTTCGTAATCCCCGGAATCGTAAACACGGCCGGTGGCGGTTGCGTAAGGAAACTGGTCGGCACGGATGAAATTCCGCCGGCGGATTTCGTCCGGTGCCAGACCCGTCGTTGCCGCGGCTTTATCCATGAGCCGCTCGATCAGATACGCCGCCTCGGGCCGGCCGGCGCCCCGGTAGGCCTCGGTCGGCACCGTGTTGGTGACGACCATGTGCACATCGACGTAGACGACGGGAATGTCATAGCAGCCGGGCGTCATGCAAGCACCGAACCAGGGGATGATCGGCCCCACTTGTGAACAATATGCGCCAATGGTTGCCGTAATTGATGCGCGCATCGCCGTGATTCGGGCATTCTCGTCGAGCGCCAGCTCGGCGCGGCTCACATGATCGCGGCCGTGCAGATCCGACAGGAAGCTCTCGCTGCGATCGCCTATCCACTTGACGGGCCGGCCGGTGTCCATCGCCGCATGCGCGGCAACCACCGGCTCGCATTGCAGGAAGAATTTGAGGCCGAACGCGCCGCCGACGTCCGGAGATATGACGTGGATGTCAGCCGGATCCAGGTTGATTGACACGGCGAGCCGGTCACGCAACGCGTGCACACCCTGGCAACCCTGGTACAGCGTCATGGTCTTGCCGTCCCAGCTGATGTTGCAACCCCGCGGCTCCATTGCCGTCGGGGCAAGGCGATTGTTGACGATTTCGATTCCTACGGTCGTTGCCGCGTCCGCAAATGCTTTTTCGGCAATCGCCGCCTCGCCGTACTCCAGGTGCCCGTAGCTGTTGCCGGGAACATTGTCATGGATTTGCGCGGCGTCACTCTTAAGTGCATCGGCCACCGTAACGGCGGCGCTTTCCTCGTCGACGTCGAACCAGATGAGTTCTGCCGCGTCTCGCGCCGCGGCAATCGACTCCGCGAGGACGGCAGCGACCGGCTCGCCAACGTAACGTACCCGCTCGCGGGCAAGGGGCGGCTGCTGCAACGATCCCTCGACACCCGAGCGGGCAATCGGCGGCAGCTCGCCACCGACGACGTCCTTGATGCCCGCTGCGGACAGTTCTTCAGCGGTATACACGGCGATTACCCCTGCGGATTGGCGTGCCTCGCTGACATCGAGAGCAGAGATCGCGCCATGTGCGTAGGGAGAGCGGAAGAAGTACAGGTATGCCTGATGGTCGAAATTGATATCGTCGGTGTATCGGCCCGTGCCGGTGATGAAGCGCTGGTCTTCCTTGCGCGTTACGGCCTGTCCTGTTGAAAATCTTCCCACCATCTGTCTCCCGGGAAATACGAGCCCGCATTTTGCGGGGCGTCGCCGAGCAATTCAAACCCGCTGAAATCTTTTTTCGCGCTATGCAATATCCCGGCGCCAGCGCGCAATTGCCTCGCCGATTTCATGCGGTGAGTCTTCCTGTATGAAGTGGCTGCCGGGAACGGTGACTTCCACCTGGTTCTTGAAGCCGCGGCAGAATTCCCGCTGCGCACCGGTCAGGATCGCGCCAGGTTCTGCGTTGACGAACAGTTTGGGTATGTCGCATTCCGCCAGCCACTCCGAGTATGTGGCAACGATCTCATGCACGTCGGCTGGCTCACCCTCGATCGGAATCTGCCTCGGCCATGTCAGCGTCGGCCGGCGGTCCTCGCCCGCTTCGAGATACGGCCGGCGGTATACCGACATTTCCTCCTCCGTGAGCTCGCGCATGATGGATCCGGGCAAAACTCTTTCCACAAAAATATTTTTCTCGAGCACCATTTGTTCACCGGCTTCCGAGCGAAATCCCTGGAATACGGGCCTCGCCTCTTGCGGCCAATCGTCCCAGCTTACCGGCCTGACGATAGCTTCCATATAGGCGATGCCGAGCACGGCGTCGGGATGCCGAAAAGCCCAGTCGAATCCCAGCGCAGAGCCCCAGTCATGAATGACGAAGGTGACCCGATCGGCGATTCCGAGCGCCTCCCAGGCTGCGAACAGGTACTCGCGGTGTTCGACATAGCGGTAACTGTCAGGCCCCGGATTATCGAGCTTGTCCGAATCGCCCATGCCGATCAGGTCGACGGCGACGCACCGGCCCTGATCGCTCAAATGCGGCATGATGTTGCGCCAGAGATATGACGACGTCGGATTGCCATGCTGGAAAACGATGGGGTCGCCGGCGCCTGACTCGACATACGCCACGCGTTTACCTTGAATCTCGATGAATTTTTTGTCGGGTTCGGTGCCGGAAATCATGGAATCCTGCCTCTGCTATCAACGGTACGCCGGTGGTCTCGTGAATAATGCACCATGCTCTGCTAGATTGTCTCTAAACAATTCTACCGGGGAAACCAATGACACCTGATAATCGCGCCGCCTACTGGCGCGCTAATCTGCGGCTCGTGGTGGGCTGCCTGATCGTGTGGTTCATCTGTTCCTACATATTCGGGGTACTGCTGGTCGACGCGCTCAACATTGTCCGTCTGGGCGGTTTCCGGCTCGGCTTCTGGTTTGCCCAGCAGGGCTCGATCTATATTTTTGTAGCCCTGATCTTTTTCTATGCCTGGCGCATGAACAAGCTCGACCAGAAATTCGACGTGCACGAAGACTGAGGTTTCGATGTCGCTGCAAACCTTGACCTATTTCGTCGTCGGCGCAAGCTTTGTGCTTTATATCGCTATCGCGATCTGGTCCCGTGCGCACACCACCGGCGACTTCTATATTGCGGGAAAAACAGTTTCACCGGTGGCAAACGGCATGGCGACAGCGGCGGACTGGATGAGCGCCGCGTCCTTTATTTCGATGGCGGGGCTTATAGCATTTCTCGGCTACGACGGCTCCGTGTACCTGATGGGATGGACCGGCGGCTACGTATTACTTGCGCTGTTCCTCGCGCCATACTTGCGTAAATTCGGCAAGTTCACGGTTCCCGAATTCATCGCCGAGCGTTATTACTCCCGGACGGCACGAATCGTTGCCGTCATTTGCCTGATCTTCATTTCCTTCACCTACGTAGCTGGCCAGATGCGCGGTGTGGGCATCGTGTTCTCCCGTTTCCTCGAGGTCGACGTGACGGTAGGTCTGCTTGTCGGCATGGGCGTCGTGTTCGTCTACGCAGTGCTCGGCGGCATGAAAGGCATCACGTATACACAGGTAGCACAGTACTGCGTGCTGATTTTTGCCTATACGGTTCCTGCAGTATTCATTGCTATCCAGTTAACCGGTAATCCGATACCGCAACTCGCCTTCGGAAGCGAAATTTCAGGTACTGGCGACAGCCTGCTGGACAAGCTCGACGACATCGTGACTTCTCTCGGGTTCACGCAATACACGGGCGGCACCAAAAGCACTATCGATATTTTTTGCATCACGCTTGCTCTGATGGTTGGCACGGCAGGCCTGCCGCATGTCATCGTGCGCTTTTTCACGGTACCGAAAGTTCGCGATGCGCGAGTCTCCGCGGGATACGCGCTACTGTTCATCGCAATTCTTTACACGACTGCGCCGGCCGTCGGAGCAATGGCCCGCTATAACCTCGTCACTACGATTCAACCGGGGGAGGTGGGTGCGGCAGATGGGAATCTCGTTTACGAGGAACGGCCGGACTGGATGCGTACCTGGCAACAGACCGGTCTTCTCAGGTTCGATGACAGGAACGGAGACGGCCGAATCCAGTTCTACAACGACGCGAATGCCGAATTCGCCCAGACGGCCGCAAGCTACGGCTGGCAGGGCAACGAACTCAGTGTCGACAACGACATCATGGTGCTCGCCAACCCGGAGATCGCCGCATTGCCGAACTGGGTCATTGCGCTTGTTGCCGCGGGCGGCATAGCCGCGGCATTGTCAACAGCGGCGGGATTGTTGCTGGTCATATCCGCGGCGGTGTCGCACGACCTGGTTAAAGGCATATTCCTGCCCGCTATCTCAGAAAAACAGGAACTCCTTGCAGGAAGAATCGCGGCGGCATTCGCCATTATGATCGCGGGATATCTCGGCTTCGATCCGCCCGGCTGGGTCGCGCAGGTGGTTGCGTTTGCCTTCGGTCTCGCCGCCGCATCGCTGTTCCCGGTGATTCTTCTCGGCATATTCGTCAAACGCACAAACAAGCAGGGTGCAATCGCCGGAATGCTGACCGGCCTGTTTTTTACCTATGGCTACATAGAGTATTTCAAAGGCCTGTTTCTCAAGTGGGCCGGGGCGCCCTGGGGCGAAAACGTCGCGGAGCACTGGATTTTAGGCATTTCGCCGGAGGGCATTGGCGTGATCGGCATGCTTCTCAACTTCGCTGTGGCGATTATCGTCAGTAGAATGACCGCGCCACCTCCCGAGCGAGTGCAACACATGGTCGAGCACATACGCGTGCCGCGTGCGATCGAAGGATGAGTGAAGACCCCGCGAAGCAGAAGAGCAATATAAAGCGCGTCCAGCTGGCACTCGCGTTGACCGGCACCTTCATGTTCGTCGAAGTCGTCGGCGGCATCCTGTCCGGTTCCCTGGCGCTGCTGGCCGACGCCGGCCACATGCTGACGGACACCATGGCGCTGGCGTTGTCGGCAATCGCATTCCGCATGAGTTCCCGGCCGGCAGACACAAAACGCAGTTACGGCTATCAGCGATTCCAGATCCTGGCGGCGTTCGTCAACGGACTGAGCCTGCTCCTGATCGTCGGCTGGATTCTTTTTGAGGCAGTCCAGCGAATCCTGAACCCCCCGACAGTACTCGGACAAATGATGCTCATCGTTGCGGCAGCCGGGCTTGTCATCAACATCATCGTCTTCACCATCATTCACGGTGGCGACCAGGAAAACCTCAACATGCGCGGCGCCGCTCTGCACGTCCTGGGCGATTTGCTGGGTTCGATAGCGGCCATTAGCGCGGCGCTGATCATCCTGTCCACGGGCTGGATGCCGATCGACCCGATCCTGTCTATCGGCGTGGCGGTATTGATTTTCAGGAGCGCCTGGCACCTGGTCAAACGCAGCGCGCACATCTTGCTCGAGGGCGCACCGGAATGGCTGGACGTTGATGAAATGCAGGCGAAAATCATCGGCAGCAATGCCGAGGTGAAAGAAATTCACCACGTGCACGTCTGGGGCCTGACGCCGCAGCACCTGATGCTGACGATGCACGTCGCGCTCAAGCAGGATCAGCCGGAAACGACTGCCATCGTCAGGAACATCAAGAAGTTTCTCAAACGAGAGTATGGAATCGATCACTCGACCATCGAGGTCGAGTTCGATGATTGCGCGGACCAATAGTCGTCAATCATCAGGCTTGATTGCTCCTATATAAGGAAGCGTCCTGTCTTTTTCTGCGTAGTCCAGACCGTACCCCACTACCCACTCGTCGCCTATCGTGAAACCCAGGTAGTCGATATCGATGTCGACCTCGGTCATGTGCTCCTTATGCAATAAAACGCAGTTCTTGATCGATGCGGGTCCGCGGGACTGGAGCATGTCCGTGAGGTAATGCAGCGTGTGCCCGGTGTCGACAATGTCCTCGACGATCAAAACGTGGCGGCCCTCGATACTCGCGCGTACGTCCATGACCAGGCGCACGGCGCCGCTGGGCACGTTTCCGTGTTCATAACTGGAGACCGCAATGAATTCGATGTGCCTCGGGATCGTGAGTTTGCGGGACAGGTCCGCGAGAAAGATAAACGCGCCTTTGAGCACTCCGATCAGAACGAGCTCGCCCTTGTCTGCATAGTCGGCAGAGATCTGCTGCGCGAGTTCGCTTACACGAGCGTCGAGATCCTTCTGGGTGATCAGTACTTTTGGTTCAGCCAACTTTCGTCTCCGCTTGCTCATCCGTGTGCCGGATCATCGGCCATAACAACCAGGCAAATACGAGTGCTGTAAGCATCAGGCTCCATACGATGACCGCTCCCGCCGGCAGGTCGGCCGTCACCGACAGAACCAGTCCTGCCAGGCAACCGACGATACCAACGCCGTAACCACACAAGAGTCGGATGCCTCTGCGCGCAATGTGTCGCGTTGAAATTGCCGGAATGATCAGGCAGGAAAATACCAGGTAGACGCCGACCAGCTGCACCGAAGCAGTTACTGCAAAAGCGAACAGGGCGTAGAAACCGAAGCCGCGCAAATGATCGCGCATCCAGTACCACGCGCTGAGGACCAGCGCGGTGACGATCGCAACGGGCAACAGCTGATCGTAGTTGACCCATAGAATCTGTCCGACCAGCAGTTCCTTCAGGTGCTCGCCACCGTGCGGATTCTCGGCCAGCATCAGTATGCCTGCCGTCGCGGCCAGGATGAAACAGACACCGATGAGCGCTTCCTGGATGGCGGGCCAGCGCTTGTCTGTCCAGTGCAGTATGTATGCCGCGACCAGCGCAGCAGATACTGCGGCGATCTGCACCATGAATCCTTCCGCTTCCCAGCCCATCGTATCCGCCGCGATCACGCCGAGTCCCGCAACCTGTGCGATGGCGAGATCGATAAAAATGATTCCACGCCGCAAAACCTCCGTTCCGAGCGGCACGTGCGTACTCAGAACCAGCAAGCTCGCCAGGAACGCGGGCAAGATGATGCTGAATTCAAACGTGTTCAACGATTGTGCTCCTCGAGCATGCGGATGGTCGTATCATAAAGTGAAATGAGGTCGACCGAATCCGTAGATCCACCAATCGTAAACGGCAGCATGATTTCTGGGATCTGCAGACGATCGGAAAGCCATCGCGATGGCTTCTCATTTTCATAGGGTGTGCGGATTACGCCCGCAGGCGGATTCGGCGTCAGTTGCTCCAGCAATGCGGCGAGCTGCGCACCGCTTGGTGGAATCCCGGGTTTTGGCTCGAGCGTGGCAACGACGTCCAGGTCGAGCCAGGCAGCAAGGTAGCTGAAACTGCGATGATGTGAAGCCAGGCGCATACCCTCGAGCGACGCGGCGCGTTCCTCCCAGCGACCTCTCGCCTCGTCCCAGCGACGCAGGAAATCTTGCAGCCGGGATTTGTAATGTGCCTCGTTCGCGGAATCGACCTTGCCGAGACGATCGGCCAGCGCCTCGGCAACGCGTTCGACGTTTCGCGGATGCAGGTGGATATGAGGATTGCCTTGCGGATGCACGTCGCCCTGCGCACGATCGATGCTCGCGGGAATCTCGATTCGCCGCACGTAATCGGCGGCCAGGAAATATCCCGGGCTTCCCAGCTGGATTTCCGGGTTTCCGGCACGACGCAACAACAGCGGCAGCCAGCCGATTTCCAGGTCCGCGCCCGTGCAGACGACCAGATCTGCACGCCGTACCGCCGCGATCAGGCTGGGCCGTGCCTGCAGTCGGTGTGGATCCTGGAATGCCGTCAGCGCAATCGTGACTTTTGCATTGTCGCCGGCGAGTTCCGCTACCAGCGAACCCCATTCGGGCTCGCAGGCGAACACATCGAGTGCACTCGCGGGAGCGGTCGCGGCCAGGGCCAGAAGCAGCAATGACAGTCTGAACATACCGGGCCTCCTAGAATTGATGCGCGCCGTGCGCACCGACGCTCATGATGTACTGCAGGAGCCATTGATTTTCTGACTCCGCCAGCACCCGGTCGTTCGTGTACTGCAAACGAAGGCGGCTGAACTCGCTTGGCGACCAGTCGAGCATCAGGCTGTCACGGCGTGAGCTGCGACCGGGGGTCTCGATGCCGGTACCGGCGAGCAGTGCGCCATTGTCTGCATCTACCATGTCGTGACGCAGGCCGATGCGCCACGTCGGCACGAATTGCCAGATACCTTGCAGGTACCAGCCCGTCTGGTCACCATCATATAGGATATCCGCATAAAGGCCTCGCTCGCTGCGCCGGAAATATTCGGCCTGCAATTTGAAATTGCGTCGCACCGGATTACCCGCCGGCGCCCATTTCCAGACGAAGTCGACGGCCGCAAGATCGCTGTTGCCCGTGAACGATTCCGGATCGTCTTCGTCGGCGCGCTCGAT